>NZ_LGDB01000213.1:0-59142 GCF_001279655.1 Streptomyces sp. WM6372
CCACCCAAACGCCGGCCACCACCGAGAACCTCCCCGCTCCGGCGCGGAAGACCGCAGGAGGCCTGCTCGCCTCGCTCGGCGGGCAGAACCTCAGCCTGATCGGCGCCCTCGTCCTCGTCCTGGCCCTCTTCGGGTTCCTCAACGACAACTACCTCAGCCTCGCCAACATCCAGGTCATCGGCGAGGCGGTGACGATCACGGGGCTGCTCGCCATCGTCCAGACGGTCGTGATCATCTGCGGCGGCCTCGACATATCCGTCGGCTCCCAGGCCGGCCTGGCCTCGGTCGTGAGCGCCATGGTCTTCACGTCCGGCGGATCCAACCCCTACCTCGGGATGGCCGCCGCGATCGGTATCGGCATCCTCGTCGGTGTGGTCAACGGCGTCGCCATCGTCTACGGCCGGGTCAACCCCACGATCGCGACGCTCGCCGGCCTTGCCGCCTACAAGGGCGTGGCCCAGCTCGTCTCCGACGGCCGCGCGCAGGGCTACGTCCTCAACGACCCCCTCTTCGTGTTCCTCGGCCGGGGCAAGATCGCCGGGGTACCGGTGATGATCTGGATCCTGGTGATCGTGGCGCTGGCGGTGCACGTCATGCTGAAGTACACGGACATCGGCCGGAACATCTACGCGATCGGCGGCAACGACACCGCGGCGCGCCTGGCGGGCATCAACATCAACAAGTACCTGGTGGCCGTCTACGCGCTCATCGGTGTGGTCGCGGCGGTCGCGGGCATCCTGCTGACCGCGCGGACCGGCTCGGGGCAGCCCGTGTCGGGCAGCGAGGGCCTCGAACTCAAGGCCATCACGGCGGCGGCGCTGGGTGGCTGTGCGCTCAAGGGCGGCAAGGGCGGGATCGGCGGCACGCTCCTGGCCGTGGCGCTGCTCGGCGCGCTGGAGAACGGTCTGACCGTCGAGGGCATCAACACCTTCTGGCAGAACGTCGCCCAGGGTGCCCTCCTCGTCGCAGCCGTCGTCATCCAGCAGCGCCGCAGCGGCGAAAGGGCTGTCGGCCTGCCCCACTGACACGGGTGCGCACGACGGCGGTACGGCGCGGTCGGTACGGCGGGTCCCGCCCCCAAGGAGGGGCGGGTCCCGACGGTTGAAAAATGCCTCCGGTCTGAAGCACGATCAATCACACGGAGGGCGAGGGGGATCGGGTTAAGCCTTTCGGTACGCACCGCCGCTATTCGGCATAAGTGCTCGCGCGGACAAAAGAGTGGGGTCGGTCGCCGGCGCCGGTCGATCGGATACACAACCCGGCAAATCCGCCCTGGGGTACGAAGGTTCGACGAAGGGCCTGCGAACCACTTGCCCACCCTTATTGGATGCGGTGTACAATTGATCTCTGTCTGGAATGTGCTAGAGATAATTGGGTGGGACTGTGACGGAGTCGGCACCGCTGGCGGCCCAGCGGCGAGAAGTCATCCTCGATACCGTGCGCCGCAAGGGGGCGGTACGCGTTGCCGCGCTCGTGGAGCAGCTCGGGGTGTCCGACATGACCATCCGCCGAGACCTGGACGTGCTCGCGAGGGCCGGGTCGGTCGAGAAAGTACATGGCGGGGCCGTGAGTACGTCGGGCACCACGTCCGACGAGCCGGGTTTCGAGACCAAGTCCACCCTCAAGTCGGCGGCCAAGGCCGCGGTCGCCGAAGCGGCCGCCCAGTTGGTCCAGCCCGGAAGCGTCGTGGCGATCTCCGGTGGGACGACGACGTACGCCGTCGCCCACCGGCTGCGCGACATCGCGAACCTGACCGTGGTGACCAATTCCCTGCCCGTCGCGGAGCTGCTGCGGTCGTTCGGGGCGGAGGACGGCTCCGCGGCCCCGACCCTGCTGGTCACGGGCGGAGCCCCCACCAAGTCCGCCTCCCTGGTGGGGCCGTTGGCGGACCAGGCGATCCGCTCGCTACAGGTCGACCTCGTCATCGTCGGCGCGCACGGCGTTTCCGAGCGGGCCGGGGTGACCACCCCGAACCTCGCGGAGGCGGAGACCAACCGTACGCTGATCTCCGCCGCGACCCGGCTGGCCGTTGTTGCCGATCACAGCAAGTGGGGCGTCGTCGGGCTGAGTCGGTTCGCCGACCTGTCCGAGATCGACTACTTCGTGTCCGACGACGGACTCGCCGAGCAGGCGCGCACCGTCCTCGGCGAACAGGTCGGCCGGCTGATCCTGGCGGAGACGCAGGGGACGTGAGGGACGAGCGGCGCACCCATGAGCGCTGAAACCGGTCAGGGCTCGAAGCGGTAGCCGAAACCGCGGACGGTGACGATGTGCTCCTGGCCGATCTTGTGGCGCAATCGCTGCACGTGCACGTCGACGATCCTGTCGTCACCGCTCCCAGGCACGTCCCGCACTTGCTCCGGCACCGCGGTCCGTGACAGGACCACGCCCGGTCGTGCGGCGAACGCGAGGACGGGTTTGAGTTCGGTGGGCGTGACCCAAGGGCTTCGTGACGTAGTCGTCGGCGCCCGCCTCAAGCCCCACTACGACGTCCACGGGATCGGTCCGCGCGGAGATCAGCAGCACCGGTGTGCGGCTCTCGGCACGCATGCGCTGCATCAAGCCGACTCCGACGAGGCCGGGCAGGGCTACATCGTCGTGGCCCCGCCCATCGTCCGCCTTAACCCGTATTGATCCGGTGCCATGCGCGCCGGCGCCGCGAATCATTCCGAGCAAAATGGCATTTCTGCACTCATGTGACGGGGTGTCGTAAGTTTGGCCATGCATCAGGTGGGCGTCAGGTAATTGTGGCGGTTCAGAAGACCGCTTGAAATCCATTACGCCGCACACCACTTGGAGCGGCGGGCGGCGGCCGACGGTGCAATGTATTGGCCGACACCTCTTGGCCGCATATACGGCGTGGCGTTATGGGCCGCCGTACGGTCGCACAACAGGAAAGCGGGAAACGGCGACAGCGCCGGAACAAGGACGGCTCGTGGCCGGCCGTGCTCCACGAACGCACCTCGCTCCGGAACGCCTGCGCGGTGGTGACGCCGGGGCCGCCGGTGACCTCTGTTCACTCGGCGTCACGCTGTACCGGGCCGTCGAGGGAGCACGGCTCCCGACCTGAGCCCACGCCCGGACCCGAAGTCACCCTGGTTGCCGGTCCGTCCCCCGCGCGAGTGTGAAGGCCCTGAGCGGGTCCTGCCGTACCGGGCTCTGTCGCCCAGTTCCCCGCTGTGACCCGACGGTCTCCGTCGAAGGCCTTGTCAGCTTCGCCGTCCCGTCCCGTTCCGTCCCGCCGCCGACCGTCGGCCTTAATCTTCGACACCCTCTCCCGCAAGGACACATGCCATGCCCCACGCCATACCGCTGTCGCCCGCCGGCCGGTCGGCCCGCCTCTTCACGGCCTGCACCAGCGCCCTGCTGGCCGCAGGCCTGGCCGCCGCCTCCCCGGCAGTCGCCGCCGATTCCGTGTCGTACGACTTCGAGTCTCCCTCCCAGAAGTTGCCGTTCATGGCGATCAACGGCTTCGGCCGTGTCCTCGTCGGGCCCGCGCCGGGCGGGAGGCCGGGGCAGGCCGTGCGCGTGAACATTCCCAACGACGGACGTTCGTTCAAGTCCGAACTGGTCATCAAGGGCCTTGACGCGGGCAGTCATCGCTTCAGCTTCGCCAACTACCTGCCCGGCGACTGGCAGGAGCGGGACCTCGACACCATCGTCGCCCAGTGGTTCAGCACGCAGGATGACGGCGGGGACATCAAGCCCGTCGTGGCACTCTCGGTCCACGGCGCCGACTGGCAACTGAAGGTCCACTGGATGACCAACGGTGAGATACAGGAGACCGTCATCCCGCTCGGTGCTGCGCGTCCGGGTCATTGGAACCGGTGGACCTTCGACATCACGTGGTCCTCCGCGGGCAAGCCCGGCTCGATCGCCGTCACGCGGGACGGCGTCATCGTCGGCTCGCACCAGGGCGCCAACAACTACCACCGCGGCGAACCGCCCCACTTCAGGATCGGCGCCTACCGCCCCAACTGGCGTCCTGAGAAGGGGCCGTCGAAGCGCGTCGGGGCATCCGAAGCGGTCCTCTTCCTCGACGACATCGCCATCACCAGCACGACCGCCGGCCCCGGACCGGACGTCCATGCGACCACACCGGGGGGCGCCGCCTCCCCTTCGGCGTCCCCGGCGCTGTCGCCCAGTCCGACTCCCACGGGATCGCCCGCCATCTCCTCGTCCGCCCGGGCCGACGAGGCGCCGGTCAACGGTGACACCGCTCCTGATGCGACTTCACGGGAGGCGGGGACCGACGCAACCGCGCCCGGGAGGGCCGACCGGATCGGCGTCGTCGGGGGCGCCGTGGGCGGCGCCGGGGCCCTCGCAGGCGGCGCTTTGGTCCTGCTGCGGCGGCGCAAGGCGAAGGGCTCCACCCGCAGCGCGCACCGCCGGGGACGCACCTGACAGGTCCAAACGTTGACTTTAGTTGTTTTCTGTTTACTCTTGTCGACGTATGGCTCGCGACAGCGCCGTACCGTACTCCGAGAGACGGGCACGTTTCCGTGAAGAGAACCTCGACGAAGCTCGCGGACGGCCGCGAGCTGATCTATTTCGACCTCGACGAGAGCGCCGAGCGCGACACGGTCGACCGGCGTGCGCTGGAGTCCGTCGACAGTCATCCGGAGCTGCGCCTGGATCTGGCGACCGGGGACTGGGTCGCGATCGCCTCGCACCGGCAGGGGCGGGCCCACCACCCGCCGACCGACGCGTGTCCCCTGTGCCCCTCGCGCAACGGGCGTCACAGCGAGATACCGGCGGCGGATTACGACGTGGCCGTGTTCGAGAACCGGTTCCCCTCGCTGGCGGGGCGCTTCGGACGCTGCGAAGTCGTGTGCTTCACGCCGGAGCACGGCGCGAGCTTCGCCGACCTGACCGAGGACCGCGCCCGGCTCGTACTCGACGCCTGGACGGACCGCACCGAGCGGCTGTCGTCATTCGCCGGCATCGAGCAGGTGTACTGCTTCGAGAACCGCGGCGCGGAGATCGGCGTCACGCTCGCGCATCCCCACGGGCAGGTCTATGCCTTTCCCTTCGTCCCGCCGCGGACCGCCAAGATGATCGCCGTCGCCGACACGCACCGGGCCGTCACCGGCGGGAACCTCTTCGAGGACCTGCTGGCCGAGGCCCGGGCCGCCACCTCGCGCGTGGTCCTGGCGGGGGAGCACTGGACGGCGTTCGTCCCCTATGCCGCCCGCTGGCCGTACGAGGTGCACCTCTACCCCCATCGCCGCGTCCCCGACCTCACCCACCTCACGGAGGCCGAACGCGCCGAGTTCCCCGGGATGTACCTGGAGCTGCTGCGCAGGTTCGACCGCCTGTTCCGTCAAGAAGGAGAGCCCGCGCAGACGGCTCCCACCCCCTACATCTCCGCCTGGCACCAGGCGCCGAAGACCGGCGGCCAGGAACTGGCGCTGCACCTGGAACTGTTCACCGTGCGCAGGTCGGCGGGCAAGCTCAAGTTCCTCGCCGGGGTCGAATCGGGCATGGACTCCTTCGTCAACGACGTGTCCCCGGAAGCGGCTGCCGCACGGCTGCGAGAGGTCGCGTCATGAGCCGGTACCTGTTGACCGGGGGAGCCGGCTACATCGGCAGCGTGGTCGTGGCCCACCTCCCGGCCCTGAACGCGAGGTGACCGCATGATCGAGGCTTTCCGGCGCATTTACGGTACGCATCCGGAGGGGGTCTGGGCAGCGCCCGGCCGAGTCAACCTGATCGGCGAGCACACCGACTACAACGACGGCTTCGCGCTGCCCATCGCCATCCCCCAGCACACCCTGGTGGCGGCGCGGCGGCGCCAGGACGGCCGGTTGCGGCTGCACAGCGCCCAGGGCGACGGCCCGGTCATCGACCTCCACGTCGCCCACCTCACCCCCGGAGCCGTCACCACCTGGGGCGCCTACCCGGCGGGGGTCGTCTGGGCGCTGCGCGAATCCGGACACGGGCTCGGGGGCGCCGACCTGCACATCGACAGCACGGTGCCCGCAGGCGCGGGCCTTTCGTCCTCCGCCGCGCTCGAGTGCGCGGTCGCCTTCGCCTACAACGACCTCTACGGGCTGGGCCTGAGCGCTCCCGCCCTCGCTCTGATCGGCCAGCGTGCGGAGAACGGCTTCGCCGGCGTGCCGTGCGGGGCCATGGACCAGTTGGCCTCCGCCTGTTGCACCGCCGGGGCGGCCCTGCACCTGGACATCCGCGCCGGCGCCCACCAGCAGGTCCCCTTCGCCCCGGAGGCTCAGGGGATGAGCCTGCTGGTCGTCGACACCCGGGTGAAACACGACCTCGGCGACGGGGCGTACGCGGCCCTGCGGGCCGGGTGCGAGCAGGCCGCACGTCTGCTCGGGCTGTCGGCACTGCGCGACCTCACTCCCACGGACCTGTCCCGGGCGGCCGCAGCGCTCCCCGCCCACCTGGTGCCCCTGGTCCGGCACGTGGTGACGGAGAACGCACGGGTCGCCGACGCCGTCTCGCACCTTCGGGCCGGACACCTGGCGGCGTTGGGGCCGATCCTCACCGACGGCCACGCATCGCTGCGCGACGACTTCCGGATCTCCTGCGCGGAGAGCGACCTCGTGGTGGACACGGCCCTGGCGCACGGAGCCCTCGGGGCGCGCATGACCGGTGGCGGTTTCGGCGGGTCCGTCATCGTGCTGGCGGAGGAGGGCCGGGTGGAGGCCCTCGGAGCCGCCGTCACCACCGCGTTCCGTGCGGCGGGGTACCAGACTCCGCACCTGTTCCCGGTCTCCCCGGCCGCGGGCGCCCGGCGCATCGCATGAGAACGAGGTGAGGGCGGGGCCCGGCGACGTAGACTGTTCGTTCGTGAGGGATGCCGTGTGACTTCGACGGCCAACACGGACGGCGCGCAGAGGAGTGGGGACGAGATCGTGACCGAGTCAGCACGCCTCGCACCCCAGCGGAGAGCGCTCATCCTCGACATCGTGCGCCGCGACGGTGCCGTGCGGGTGGCCGATCTCGTGGAACAGCTGGGCGTCTCGGACATGACCATTCGCCGCGACCTCGACGTGCTCGCCCGCACCGGTTCTCTCTCGAAGGTGCACGGGGGCGCCATCCGCGCCTCCGTCACCACGGGGGACGAGCCGGCGTTCGAGACGAAAGCCGGTCTCGAGTCGCGGGCCAAGTCGGCGGTGGCCGAGGCGGCCTCCGCCCTCGTGAAACCGGGCAGTGTCGTGGCCATCTCCGGCGGGACGACGTCCTACGCCGTAGCCGCCCGGCTTCGGGACGTCGCGGGTCTGACGGTGGTGACCAACTCCCTGCCGGTCGCCCAACTACTGCGGCCCACCGGAGCCGAGCCCGGCCCCGCGGGTCCCACCTTGCTCCTGACCGGCGGCACTCCCACCAAGTCGGCCTCGCTCGTCGGACCTCTCGCCGACCAGGCGATCCGCTCCCTCCAGGTGGACCTGCTCATCATCGGCGCCCATGGCGTGTCCGAACGCGCCGGCGCGACGACTCCGAACCTCGCGGAAGCCCAGACCAACCGTGCGCTGATCGACTGCGCCACTCAGGTGGCCGTGGTCGCGGACCACACCAAATGGGGCGTCGTCGGTCTCAGCCGGTTCATCGCGCTTTCGGAGATCGACTACTTCGTCTCCGACGACGGCCTCGACCCCGAGGCCTGCTCCGTCCTGAGGGATTCGGTGGGACAGCTGCTCCTGGGCACCACCCAGCTCTGAGGCCGGGGGAGTCCGTCCCCTACGAGCGACCTGTTCGCTGATCACGTACGGACACGGTCTCAGGCAGGGTCGATAGCCTGGATCTCCGCTTCGCAGAGCTCGCGACCGAGCTGACCACCAACGCCGTGCGCCACGGCGGCACCCCGGCCCGGATCACCATGGTCCCGCGGTGTCCCGGCACCGGCCAAAGGGTGGTGCGGCCGGAAGTCGAGGACTCCGGACCGGGTTTCGACGCCCGCTCCCGTACGCTCCCGGTCCGCGTCGAGAGCTGCACGGGCCGCTGCCTGCTGCTGGTGGACAGGCTGAGCAGCGCCTGGGGAGTCCGGCCGACGGCCACCGGCCAGCTCGTCTGGGCGGAGCTGCCGACCTGACCGTCCGCTGCCCGCGGGACGATCCATGAGAGTGACACACGCAGATGGGGTTGCCATGTCCTCGATGTTTACGCAAACATTCAGAAACGGCGACAGTCCCGCGCGCGATCCGCGCATTCCTGCTCAGTTGAGGAGCACGCGCATGCCCCTTCTCCAGATCGAAGACGACGGATTCCGGCTCGACGGCGATCCCTTCCGCATCCTCTCGGGCGGACTGCACTATTTCCGCGTCCACCCCGACCTCTGGGCCGACCGGCTGCACAAGGCCCGTCTCATGGGGCTCAACACGGTGGAGACGTACGCACCGTGGAACCTCCACCAGCCGCGGCCCGACGAGTTCCGCATGGACGGCGGCCTCGACCTCGGCCGGTTCCTCGATCTCGCCGCCGCCGAGGGGCTGCACGTGCTCCTGCGGCCCGGTCCGTACATCTGCGCCGAATGGGAGGGGGGTGGCCTGCCCTCATGGCTCCTGGCCGACCCGTCCATGCGGCTGCGCAGCCGCGACCCCCAGTTCCTCGCCGCGGTCGACGACTACTTCAGCCGGCTGCTGCCCCCGCTGCACGAACGGCTCGCCACCCGGGGCGGGCCGGTGCTGGCCGTGCAGGTCGAGAACGAGTACGGCGCGTACGGAGACGACACCGCGTACCTGGAACACCTCGCCGACTCCCTCCACCGTCACGGCGTCGACGTCCCGCTCTTCACCTGCGACCAGCCGGCCGACCTGGAACGAGGGGCGCTGCCGGGAGTACTCGCCACCGCGAACTTCGGCAGCCGGTCGGCCGCGCACCTCGCCACCCTGCGCACGGCCCGGCCGTCCGGACCGCTGCTCTGCACGGAGTTCTGGATCGGCTGGTTCGACCGGTGGGGCGGCAACCACGTCGTCCGCGGTGCGGAGCAGGCGTCCCAGGAGCTCGACGAGCTGCTCGCGACGGGGGCCTCCGTGAACTTCTACATGTTCCACGGCGGCACGAACTTCGGCTTCATGAACGGTGCCAACGACAAGCACACCTACCGGCCGACCGTCACCTCCTACGACTACGACGCCCCCCTCGACGAGGCCGGAGACCCGACCGAGAAGTACGCCGCCTTCCGCGAGGTCATCGCCAAGTACGCCCCGGTCCCGGCGGAGTTCCCGCCCGCACGTGCCGCCAAGTTCAGCCTGGAGGCGGTACGGCTGACCGAGAGCATCGGTCTGCTGGACGCCGCGCCGGTCCTCGGAGACGCCGTCGCCTCGCGCCGTCCGCTGACCATGGAGGAACTCGGACAGGACTACGGCTTCGTGCTGTACGAGACGGAGCTGCCGGATGCCGGGCCCGCCCTGCTCGAACTGGAGCAGGTGCGCGACCGCGCCCAGGTCTTCCTCGACGGCCAGGCCGTGGGGGTGCTGGAGCGGGAGAGCCACGAGCACGCCCTGACTTTCGCCGTCCCGCGGCCGGGCGCCGTCCTGACCGTTCTCGTCGAGAACCAGGGGCGGGTGAACTACGGCGAGGGCATCCACGACCGCAAGGGATTGCTCGGCCGCGTTCTGCTCAACGGCTCCCCGCTCGACGGATGGACCAGCCGTCCGCTGCCGCTCACGGCCCTCGAGGACCTTCCGTTCGGCGCCGGGGCGGTCACGCCGACCGGGCCGGCCTTCCACCGGGGCACCTTCGACGCGGACCGGCCGGCCGACACCTTCCTCCACCTCGACGGCTGGAGGAAGGGCAGTGTCTGGGTCAACGGCTTCGCCCTCGGCCGCTACTGGTCCCGGGGCCCCCAGCGCTCGCTGTACGTCCCCGGCCCGGTGCTGCGCAGCGGCGCGAACGAAGTCGTCGTACTCGAACTCCACGCCCCCGGTCGTGAACGAAAGGTGGCCTTCCGGGACGCGCCCGACCTCGGCCCCGTCGAGGATTGACCGCCCCGGCGGCCGTGCGGGGCCGTGTCCCACGCCGTGGGTTCACACGGCCCCGCCGGTTCCGGGGCGGAGGCGGGACGGGTCAGACGGCCGAGCTCCGCCACGTCTGGTTGTCGCCGCCGTTGCACGTCCACTGGACGAGCCGCGCGCCGTCGGCCCAGGAGCGGTTCGCGACGTCGACGCACTTGCCGCTGTGCTGGGCGACGAGCCGCATGCCGGTCGGGCCTGCCTGGGCCGACTTCCATTTCTGCCCGGGCGCGTCGCCGCAGGTGGTCTGGATGACGGCGGCGCCGTCGTCGGGGGAGGCGTCCCGGACCGCGAGGCACTTCCCGCTGTGGCGGAGCATGATCCGTACCGTGCCGTCTCCCACGCCCTGGAACCACACCTGCTGGTTGACGCTGCCCGCCGCGCAGGTCCACTGGATCAGCGGCGCGCCCTCGGCCACCGACCAGTCGGCGGCGTCGGCGCACTTGCCGCTGTGCGCGGCCGTCAGGGTGTGCCAGTCCCCGATGCCCCGCACGGTCCCGTTCTCCGTGGAGACGATGATCTGCGGGTAGTAGTCCATGGACAGGGTGGTCCTGGTCGGGAACTTCAACGGGAGCCAGATGTACTGCGAGTCGTTGACGGTGCCGCCCATCGAATTGCCCCAGCGGTCACCCATGTACAGGTGGGTGGTGACACCGGACGTGCCCTCGACGGGCAGCACGAAGGCCGTCTGGGAACCGTAGGTCCTCCCGTCGCCCAGGTCCCGCAGCGAGCTCCAGGTGCCGGTGATGCTGTCCGCCGTGCCGTACTTCTGCTGGTTCGGGGACCAGCCGGTGGCACCGGACGTCACGAGGAAGTAGACGCCGTCGCGCTTGAACAGGGCCGGAGCCTCGCGCGACTGGCCGGCCCACAGCTTCTGCACCCGGGTTTCGATGCCGGTGTAGTCCGCGGTGAGCCGGTAGACGTGCAGGTCCGCGTTCTCGTTGGCGGCAGAGATCATGTAGCCGGTGCCGTCGGTGTCCACGAAGGTCGTGATGTCCCGCGACATGTGCCCCAGTGGCCGGAAGCTCCCGCGCCAGGCGTAGTCGCCGTCGACCGTGGAGGAGACGGCCACCGCGGCGCGGGCCTCGCCGTAGTCGGTGGCGCTGCCCTCCTTGTGCATCCACATGACGAACTGTCCGGTGGCGCGGTTGTACATCACCTTCGGGCGTTCGATGTTGGCGGTGGCCAGCTCCGGGTGGCTCGCCTGGGACAGGACGTGGCCGCGGAACTCCCACGTCTTGAGGTCGGGGGAGCGGTAGGCGGAGACGTACCGGAAGCTGTTGTCGGGGTTCCGGTCCTCACCGAACCAGTAGTAGTACTCGTCCACCTTGATGACCCCTCCGCCATGGGCGTGGACGGGCCGGCCGGCGGGATCGGTGAACTGCGTCGCGTTGATGAGGGTGATGGGGGAGGGGGAGGCGGCGGCGGTGCCGAAACCGCCGAGGAGACTCGCGAAGAGAGCGGCCACAACGGCGAACAGGGCTGCCAGATAAGGGGGGTGACGTCGCATGAGTACCTCGCGATTGCTGGCGGTCAAGGAGACGTCCTTCGGCGGATGCGCCCAAGGCTTCGGACCCGGCGCTGAAGCCGGCCCCGGTGAAATCGGTGTTCCACCTCTGTAATGTTTACGTAAACACTCAGCGGTTGGCTGTGAGTCTGGGAGCCGCGTCGGGGCCTGTCAAGCAGTCGGACGTGAATCGTCACAGCCGGCCCGCATGGCGACCGGTCACCCAACTTCGCGTCAGGCATGGAGGGTTGGTCGGAACGCCTCGGCCGGGTGCACGTGAACGGCGCATCGGCGGGCGGGCGTCTCCGTTTGGCGGCTCGTTTTTCGGCCGGCGGGCGCAAGATGCTTGACGCCCCCCACCGGGAGTGCCACGATCGCGGGACCGATGGTTACGTAAACATTTCTCATCAGGTCCTGCCGCATGAGGCCGATTCCGGCCCGGAGTCCAGTCATCACGTCCCTCCGTCGCGGACCTGTAGGTCACTGACACAAGGACCCACCATGTCGCTCCTGCCGGCACCGGCAAAGGCAGTCCCCCCATCCCGTTCCCGTTCCCGTTCACGCGCACGTCGGAGCGCCCTCGTCGGCTGGGGGTTCGCCGGACCCTTCGCAGCGGTGTTCACCCTCGTTTTCCTGGCTCCCATCGGGTACGCGTTCCATCTCAGCCTGATGCGCGACCGGCTCATCGGCGGTACCTCCTTCGTCGGCGCGGACAACTATCTCCAAGCGCTGACCGATGCGCGCTTCTGGGAGGGATCGGTCCGGGTGGGGCTGTTCCTGCTCGTCCAGGTGCCGGTCATGCTGGGGATCGCGTTGCTCGTCGCGCTCGCCATCGACAGCGGCCGGTTGTACGGCAAGGCCTTCTTCAGGGTGGCCGTCTTCCTGCCGTATGCCGTACCGGCCGTGGTGGCCAGCCTGATGTGGGGGTTCATCTACGGCACCCGGTTCGGCCTGGTGGGCAACCTGAACGACGCGTTCGGCCTGGCGCTCCCGGACCCGCTCTCGCCCTCGTTGGTGCTCGCCTCCATCGGCAACGTCGTGACCTGGGAGTTCGTCGGCTACAACACCTTGATCTTCTATGCCGCGCTCAAGGTGGTCCCGCGCTCCCTCTACGAGGCGGCGGCCATCGACGGTGCCGGGGAGTGGCGCATCGTCACCGCGATCAAACTGCCGGCCATCCGCAGCGCGGTGGTGATCGCGACGATCTTCTCGATCATCGGCACCTTCCAGCTGTTCAACGAGCCGAACATCATGCAGAACCTCGCTCCCAACGCGATCACGACCGACTACACCCCGAACCTCTACACGTACTCGCTGGCGTTCTCCGGGCAGCAGCACAACTACGCGGCGACCATCGCCATCGTGATGGGTGTCTTCACCGCGGTCATCGCCTACGCGGTCCAGCTCCGCGGTATGCGGAAGGTCTGAGCACATGATCACTGACCCCACCGGAGTCCCCTCGGACACGATGGAGCGCACCGTCCACTCCGGCGCGGACTCGGGTGCCGCGACCGCCGGATCGCCCGGGCCCCCCGTCGCCCAACCGCCCCACGCGGCGCCGCGGCGGCGCCGCCGACGGGCCCACACCCCGCTCGACCCCAGGCCCAGCATCCCGCTGACCCTGGTGACCGGGCTGGTCCTCGTGTACACCCTCCTGCCTCTCGTGTGGCTGGTCATCAACGCGACCAAGGACCAGGAGGACCTCCTCGGCTCCTTCGGCCTGTGGCTCGGCAAGGACTTCCAGCTCTGGGACAACATCTCCCGCACGCTGACCTATGACGACGGCGCCTTCGTCCGCTGGACGCTGAACACCCTGCTGTACGTCGCCGCCGGCGCGGGCGGCGCGACGCTGCTCGCCGTCCTCGGCGGATACGCGCTGGCCGTGTACGAGTTCCCCGGTCGCCGAGCCGTGTTCGCCGTCGTGATCGGGGCCGTGGCCGTCCCGGGCACGGCCCTCGCCGTCCCCACGTTCCTGATGTTCAGCGGCATGGGCCTGGCCAACACGCCGTGGGCAGTGATCATCCCCTCCCTGGTCTCGCCCTTCGGGCTCTACCTGATGTGGGTGTTCACCGCGCAAGCGGTGCCTTCCGAACTGCTCGAGGCCGCCCGCATCGACGGCGCCGGCGAGCTGCGCATCTTCTTCCGGATCGCCCTGCCGCTGCTGATGCCGGGAACCGTGACGGTGCTGCTCTTCTCCATGGTCGCCACCTGGAACAACTACTTCCTGCCGCTGATCATGATCAAGGATCCGGACTGGTATCCGCTCACGCTCGGTCTCAACGCGTGGAGCGCCCAGGCCAGGACCGCGGGCGGCGAGCCCGTCTTCGACCTCATCATCACCGGCTCCCTGCTCACGATCGCGCCGATCGTCGTCGTCTTCCTCCTGCTCCAGCGCTACTGGCAGTCGGGCCTGGCCGCCGGCAGCGTCAAGGAATGACCGTCCGGCCCCGCCCTCGGCCCCTCCCGACCCACTTCATCCGCACACCGAATCAGGAGCACCACTGATGAGAACGAAAAGCCGCCGCCGGATCTTCGCCGCCGTCGCCGCGACGTGCGCCCTGGCCCTCGGCGTAACCGCTTGCGGTTCACCGGACTCGGGGACCGAGAGTTCCGCGAAGGACGTGGCGTCAGCGCTCGAAGCCGGAGGCAAGGTGACGGTGTGGGCGTGGGAGCCCACGCTGAAGAAGGTGGCCGCCGACTTCGAGAAGAAGTATCCGAAGGTGGACGTCGAGCTCGTCAACGCGGGCACGGGCGACAAGCAGTACACCGCGCTCCAGAACGCCATCGCCGCCGGCTCGGGAGCCCCGGACGTGGCCCAGGTCGAGTACTACGCGGTCGGTCAGTTCGCCATCGGCAAATCCCTGGAGGAGCTCTCCCCCTACGGCGCCTCCGCCCACGACCAGGCCTTCACCACCGGCCCCTGGAGCGGGGTGAAGTACGGCAAGGGCATCTACGCCCTCCCCATGGACTCCGGACCCATGGCGCTGTTCTACAACAAGAAGGTCTTCGACCGGCACGGCATCGCCGTCCCCACCACCTGGGACGAGTACGTCGAGGCGGCGCGCGCCCTGCACAAGGCCGACCCGAAGCTCTACATCACGAACGACACCGGGGACGCCGGCGCCACGACCAGCCTGATCTGGCAGGCGGGCGGACACCCGTACAAGGTGGAAGGTACCCAGATCGGCATCGACTTCGGTGACACCGGCACGGCTCGGTACACGGGTACCTGGCAAAGGCTCATCGACGAGCGACTGCTCGCGCCGGTCACCTCCTGGAGCGACGAGTGGTACAAGGGCCTGTCGGACGGCAGCATCGCCACCCTGTCCATAGGCGCCTGGATGCCCGCCAACTTCGTCACGGGTGCCCCCGCCGCGTCGGGGGACTGGCGCGTGGCGCCCCTCCCGCAGTGGACCAAGGGTGCCAAGGCGGGTGCGGAGAACGGGGGCAGCTCCCTCGCCGTGCCGAAGGCATCGAAGAACAAGGCGCTGGCCTACGCCTTCATCGAGTACGCGACCACGGGAGCCGGCGCCACGGCCCGCGTCTCCGAGGGCGCCTTCCCCGCCACGCGGGCCGACCTGGAATCGCAGGCCTTCCTGGACAGCCCGTTCCCCTACTTCGGGGGGCAGCAGGCCAACCGGATCCTGGCCGACGCGGCCCGTGACGTCACCGCGGGCTGGTCCTACCTGCCGTACCAGGTGTACGCGAACTCCGTCTTCAACGACACCGTGGGCAAGGCGTACGTCTCCCCTACGACCCTGGCCCAGGGGCTGGAGGCCTGGAGGGCCGCAAGTGCCAAGTACGGAACGGATCAAGGGTTTACCGTCGCCAAATAACGACGACCGGTGGAGCACGTCCAGAGACTGCCGCGTCGATGCGGCCGACGAGGCCACGGCAGGCTCTCGTGCTCCGGGGGCGGCCACGGCGCGCTCGGGGCGCCCTCGGCTCAATGTTGAGATGTGTTGATTTTGTTCTGATTCTGATGGAGATCGGGCAGGATTGCGACATGAACCACCATGCTGCACAAGACCGCTACGCCGGTATGGCCTACCGCCGCGCCGGAGACAGCGGTGTCCGGTTGCCCGTCGTGTCGCTGGGCCTGTGGCACAACTTCGGTGGCAGCCAGCCGTTGGAGGTGCAGCGGGCGGTGCTGCGCCGGGCTTTTGACCGGGGTGTCACGCACTTCGACCTGGCGAACAACTACGGGCCGCCGTACGGGAGCGCGGAGCGCAACTTCGGCTACCTGCTCGCGCAGGACTTCCGTCCGTACCGGGACGAGCTGTTCATCGCCTCCAAGGCGGGCTACGACATGTGGCCCGGTCCCTACGGGGACGGTGGCGGCCGTAAGTACCTGCTGGCAAGCCTGGACCAGTCACTCCAGCGCATGGGTCTGGAGTACGTGGATGTGTTCTATTCGCACCGCTATGATCCCGAGACCCCGCTCGAGGAGACCATGGGGGCGCTGAACACGGCGGTGCGCTCCGGCAGGGCGCTGTACGCCGGCATCTCCAACTATCCGGCCGAGCGGCACCGCGAGGCGGTGGCGATCCTGCGGGAGCTGGGCACACCGGTGCTGCTGAACCAGGCCCGCTACTCGATCCTCGACCGCACCCCGGAGGACGGACTGCTGGACGCGGTGGGCGAGACCCGCACCGGCCTGATCGCCTACTCGCCGCTCGCGCAGGGCCTTCTGACGAGTCGGTACCTCGCCGGCGAGGTACCCGCGGGGTCGCGGATGTCCGTCGGGCACTTCCTCAAGGAGGAGGCGCTGAGCGGCGCCAAGCTGGACCGGCTGCGGACACTGGGCAAGCTGGCAGAGCGACGCGGACAGAGTCTGGCGCAACTGGCGATCTCCTGGGTGCTACGCGATCCCCGGGTGGTGTCGGTGATCACCGGCGCGAGCAGCGTGGTCCAGCTGGACCAGAACCTCGACGCGCTGCACGGAGAGCTGCTGTCCGAGGAGGAGCTGGTGGAGATCGACTTGCTGAGCCACTGACGGAGCCAGGCCCGTCCGGACGAGCGGAGGCTCACCGAGGCGGGCGGTCCCAGAACGAGCAGTGGGGTGCGGAGTGTCCGTCGACGGGGTGGATCCCGTCCTGAACCCCTGCCCGAAAGCGTCCGAGCCATCGCCGGACTTCCAGGCGATGCCGTGCTCGACCGGGATCCTGGCTGGTGAGCGGGCGAAGCGGGCTGCTTTGTGGAGGGCCATCCGGGCAACGGCATCCACCTGCTGCGCGGTGAGCGGCTGACTCGCGAATCCCGTGGGGGACCGACCAGCACCACTGCGCGCGCTACCTGACCAGAACGCTCCTCCAGAGCTACGACGAGCGCTACGGTTCACCCACCACCCTCAGACCGCCGTCCCGACCGGAGGCTGCCACCGATGACTTCCCGTCCCGAGACCGCCCGCGCCCTCGACCTGGAACCCCACCCCGAGGGCGGCTGGTACCGCAGGGTCTATACCTCTCCCTTCGCCGTTGCGCATCCGGCCGGCCGTGGTCAGCGGCCGTCGGCCACCCTCATCCACTTCCTGCTGGCACCGGGGGAACGGTCCCAGTGGCACACGGTGGCCAGCGACGAGATCTGGCTCTGGCGCGACGGCGGCCCCCTCGCCCTGTACATCAGCCCGCCCGGGCCGGCACCGACCACGGTCACCGAGTACCGCCTGGGATCGTACGGTTCCCCCGGCACCGAGCTCGAGGTGTGCGTGCCCGCCGGCCACTGGCAGAGCGCCTGCCCCGCCGGCGACGAAGAGGTCCTGGTGAGCTGCCTGGTGACACCCGGGTTCGACTTCGCCGACTTCACACTCCTCACACCGACGTAGGGGGTGCGAGGAGCGGGCCCCTGAGGTCTGGCGGGTGCGATCTCCAGCAGTTGCCGCCACTCGCAGGGGGGGAGCCCGGACTGCTGGGCAGCGCTGTTGGGTTAGGCGTTCCTTCCGATCATCCAATCATCCGATCGTTGCTCTGGCCGTTCCGTTGACTGATGCGCAGTGGGCGCGGATGGAGTCGATGTTGCCTGATCGGACGCCGAGGCGAGGCGGTCGGTGGCGTGACCACCAGCAGGTGATCGATGCGATCGCCTGGACGTGTCAGACCGGGTCTCAGTGGGCGCAGGCCTAGGACCACGCCGTTCGTGGTGTTGGCGGACAAGGCGTGCTCATCACCGGCCATCCGGGACCACCTACGACGACGCGGAGTACGGGCCGTGATCCCGCAACCTGCCGACCAGATCGCCAACCTCAAGCGCGGGGGGCGTTGGAGCCGTTGCTACCGAAAGGAGCGAAGGCGGGACGGCCGCCTGTCTGGCCCCGGCGGCAGTTGATCAACGGCATACGTTTCCGGGTCCGAACGGGCGTTCCGTGGTGGGATGCGCCCACTGTGTACGGGCCCTGGGGCCGGATCTACGACCTGTTCCGCCGATGGCAGCGGAACGGTACCTGGCACAGGGTCTTCATCCGGCTCCAGTCCATAGCCGATGCGAAGGGTGCGATTGCGTGGGACCTGAGTATCGATTCCACCGTGTGCCGCGCCCATGAGCACGCGGCCGGGGCCCGAAACCTGGGTGATCTTCAGAAGGAGCCGCCGGGCGGTGTCTTCACCGAGCCCCTTGATCATGGCCTGGGGCGCTCGCGCGGCGGTACACCACCAAGCTGCACCCGGCCGTCGAGCAGGGCCAGAAGCCCATGTCGATCGTGGTGACGGCCGGGCAGCGCGGCGACTCGCCGCAGTTCGAACCCGTGCTCAGGAAGATCAGCGAGCCCCGCATTGGGGCGGGCCGGCCACGTCTATCCCGATCGGGTGCGTGCTGATAAGGCGTATGCCTCCCGCAAGAACCGCGCTTACCTGCGTCGCCGGGGGAACCGCTGCACTATCCAGGACAAAGCCGACCAAGCGCGTCACCGCAAGCAGCGCGGCTCTCGCGGCGGTCGGCTGCCGAAGTTCGACCTGGTCGACTACCGCGAGCGCCACGCGGTCGAGTGCGGGATCAACCGCCTCAAGAGGCACCGTGCCGTCGCCACGCGATACGACAAACCAGCGGTCCGCTATGAGGCGACCGTCCTCATAGCGGCTATCGACGAATGGCTGTGACCAGCGCACATGAGGCGCGTCCAGAAGGAACCCGGAGCGTGGAAGATCTGTCACTCCACGGCGGCATCGAGGAGAATCCGTGCCAGCTCGCGCGGCTGGGAGAACATCGGCCAATGCCCGGTGTCCATCTTGATCAGCCGCCAGTGCTTGCTGTCCAATAGCTCGGCTACGTCTTTGTCGGGCTCGGCATCCTCGTGCTCAGCCCCCGCGAGCACGCACAGGATGTAAGTCGCCGGAAGTTCACTGAGCGGCCTCGCCAGCACGGCGGGCTCGGTCAGCGTGGCGCCTGGGTGAGGCGTCGAGCCGCGGACGAGGCGTGCGATCTGCTCATCAGTGAGACCCTCGCCATCGTAGTGAGAAGCTGGCGCGAGCGGCCAGAACCCTCCATTTTCGGCGATCGATGCCTTTACCGCCGCTCCGCCGTCCGGCCAGGCGGAGACAAACGACTCGCCGTCAGTTGGAACACTGGAGTCCACGAATACCGCGCGGGCCAGCCGGTCCCCGATCCGCTCCGCGGCCTGCCCGACTGGAATGCCCGAGTAGCTGTGACCTACCAGGACTACGTCACGCAGGCCCTGGCGTTCCACCTCGGCAACGATGTCCTGGACATGAGTCGCTTGCCCCGCCGGGACACCCCGCTTGTCAGCAAGGCCGGACAGTGTCAACGGGTAAACGCCGTGGCCAGCCGCACGCAGACACGGCGCCACCTCGTCCCACGCCCACGCCCCGAGCCGTGCACCTGCAACCAGCACGAAATTCACCATGCTCGTACCGTAGCCGAGCAGCCTAACGCTCCCCAGAAAATACTTTCGATACGCGCCCTAAAGGTTGTTGCAGAAGGGTGGGTGCGGGCGGGTTGGTGTGCTGGCTGACCTGCTGTTTCACTGTGTCATGGCGAGGTTGTGCATGGTGGCGACGGCCTGGACGGCGTGGTGGAGGCTGTCGCCTTTCTGGCGGCAGTCGCGCAGGATCTTCCAGTTCTTCATCCGGGCGAAGGTGTGCTCGACGCGGGCCCGCACCCGTCGGTGTTCGGCGTTGTCCTCTTCCTGGCCGCGCAGGAGGGGGCGTCCGGCTCGTCTGCGGTGCGGGACGATCAGTCCGGTGCCCAGGTAGGCGCCGTCCGCGATGACAGTCGTCCCAGCCGCCTTCGCGGGCAGGTCCGACTCCCGCCAGACGTGGGCATCGGCCTTGTTCCCGGGCGCCGGACGGGCCGAAGCGACGACCAGGCGGGTGTCGGCGTCGATGATGACCTGCACGTTCGCCGAGAATCGATAGTTCCTCGACGAGGCGCCGACGGTGCGGTCGCGGACCGGGATCAGGGTTCCGTCCACGATCCACAGCCGTTCGACGTCGGCGACGGGCCGCGGTGCCGGCTCCAGCGCCAGCAGCGGGCCGAGCTTGTTGATCACCCGGCAGACGGTGGCCGGGGAGATCCCGAAGAGCGGGGCGAGCTGGCGCATCGTGAGGTTGGTGCGGTAGTACACCGCCACCAGCAGCACCCGATCCGCCAGCGGCAGACACCACGGCCGGCCGCCCCCGGGCCCGTTCCCGCCCCGCTCCCGCACCACCCTCAGCAGCTTCTCGAACCGGCCCATCCGCAAACCGGTGAACGTCTCCACCCACAACGGCTCAGCCCGCAACACCCCACCCATACAAGAGGAATGCCCCATCCCGGATGTTCTGCAACAACCTTTAGTCCTGTGACGTCCATGGCCATCGGGCCTCGCGGCCGGCCTCGACGAGGCCGATCATCCGGAACCCGGCGTCCGTCAGGCCACCGAAGGTGTGCCGGTTCGGGCCGCCGGGGCCGTGGGCGGGCTGGTACCCCGCCAGGTTCCAGGTGTAGACCGGGACGTCCTCCGGGACCGGTTCCGCCGGACCGCGGCGCCCCAGGTGCGGGCCCGTCTGCTCGTCGGTGACGATCAGGACCCTCCCGTGGCCCCGGTAGTGGGCGCGTACCGCCTTGGCGGTGTCGGTGCCCCCGAGGTTGTTGAACCGTTTGAGTACGTCGAGCACCGGCTCCCCGGACCGGAACGGCACCTGCGCGCTCGACGATCCGAACTCCACCAGGTCCGCCTCCTCGGCGCGCATCGCCAGCGCCGTGCCGAAAACGGCCGCGGCGTCCGCCCGGGTCAGGGTGGACCGCTCCGAGACGGTGCCGTAGAACATGGACCCCGACCGGTCCACCAGGATCAAGGTCCGGCCGGTCAGGGCCGGTACGTTGGCCAGCGAGTGGCTCAGCGCCACCTCCAGCCGCGCCGACCAGCGCGCCGAGGGTGCGTGGCGGTGGGCGGCCAGGTAGCGGAAGGGGAACTGCCGGGACCGGGCGACCTCCTCGGCGTCCGAGATCCGTGCGGCGACTCCGGCCGCCGCCTCGTCCGAGATCCCGGCCCCGTCGAAGTTGCGCAGGTTGCGCAGCAGCGCCATCGGTCCCATCGAGGGGATCACGGCTTCCCAGACGGCGGCGTCCATCGGTCCCTGGAGCCAGCCCGCCAGGGCCTCCCAGGTCATGCCCGCCGCGGCCAGCCGCTCGGCGCCGTCCGGCCCGGTGACCACGGCCCGCCGCTCGTCCACCGGCAATTCCATCAGGGCCCGGTGCGCGGTGAGCAGCCGGTCGCCGGGCGGCGGCGACGCGTCCTCCGGGCGGTGCCGGCGGTCCAGGGCGTGCCGGAACAGCTGGCCCTGCCAGGGCTTGGCCGGGTCCGGTGTGGCGTGGACGAGGTTGAGGACGTCGCCGAAGCGGAAGGCCTTCGACGCGGTGTCGTACTTCAGGAGGGAGCGGAAGGAGTACAGCCGCCGTACGGCGTCGGCGATGCCCCGTTTCACGGGCTGTGGGACGCTCCGCCCGTAGGCCGAGGTCCAGTGGGCGAGCAACTCGCCCGGTTCGTCTGCGCGCTGGAGCACCGAGTCGATGACGGACCGGTTGGACGGCCCCACGCAAGACCCGGCGGCGAGCCGTGCCCTGACGTACGCGGCCGCCCCGATCAGGGAGGCGGTACGCATGTTTCCTTCGCCCCGGAGCCAACGCAGCAGGCCGGCCGTCCATGCGGGGTCCTGGAGGGCGAGTTCACCCACGAGGCGGGTGTACCGCTCGTCGCGTTCTTGGCCGCTCTCGTAGAAAGTCTGCTGGGAGACGAAGTTCCCCACGGCCAGGAGGAAGAGCTCCTCGCGCGGCTCCCGGACGAAGCCGGGGCCGCCTTCGTAAGTGAGCGGGTCCGCCCCGGTGGGGTGATGGTGGGACCACGGATCGGGCGCGGTACGGGCCGCCGCGGCGGAGATGTGCGGGGCCACGAGCATCTCGGACCAGATCTTCGACGTGCGCGGGGTGTGACGAGGCAGGGAATCCCCCCGGATCCAAGGGCAATGGGAAGCCCCGTCCGAGGCGTCCGACGGGGCGGAGGGACGGGCGGGGCAGACGCCCGCGCCACCCCGAGATCAGAAGTGGCCGCGGCGTCACTTGGTTTCGGAAGGAAGTAGCCGCAGCCGAGCGCATCGGGGGACGCGGTCGCGCCGTCACATTAGGCAGGCCCGCGCACCGCGTGCCACTCAATTAAGCGGCCGGGTCTCCGGTCCGTCCGGCCCGGCAGGCCCACGACAGCGGCCGGTGCCGCCGTAGGCGCCAGGAGCTGTCCGGCCGATCATGTGCCTGTGTCGTGCTCGGGTTGCTGTCTTGAGTGTCGATGACGGGCGAGAACGCGGCAGCGCTCTTCGCCCGGACACTGAAGTCCATCAGTCCTGCCTCATAGGTGCGTCAGCACGGAACGTTCGGGCATCTGGATGACGTCAGAACGAGGAGTCAGAGACGCCGTGCAGGCGCGGCAGCTTCCGTTCGCCCGCCGGCTCGGCTACGCCGAACGCGCCAGCTCCACACCGTGTGTCCCATGAGAGCCACGGCGACGACGCATGCTGCCACGCGAGTTACGTTCCAGGTTATGGCGAAAACCTGACCCTGCGAGTCCGCCTCCACGCCCAATCGCTGAGTCGCCTCGAAGAAGGCGATCAATGGAACAAGCAGCCGGAACAGAAGGCCACCAACTCCGGGTGTTCGCGCTACGTTCCCGATGAGTCCCAGAGGCGCACCAAACGCGAACGCCGCTATTCCCCACACGAGAATTTGCCCCTCGCTGGATGTGTCGGATTCCATTCCGGCCGGAATGGAGGCGGTGGGTTCCATCCCTGCCGGAACAGCGGGATTTATCTCCTTGAAAAGGTAGTATGTGACGACGCCGATGGCCAATCCCAAAGGCGCCAGCAATGTCGACTCGATTTTAGAGCGGCGGAAATAGCCCACCAATAATGCGTAGCAGGCCCACGGCCAACCACTAGAAAAAACAATACCCGCGGCGACGCAAACGGGATTTTCCCATTTTCCGACAATGGGGCCCGCTAGGCCAAGTAGCAAACCCGACCCGAGAGACACAGCGACCGGTACAACTCGAGCACGCGTAATGCGCATGATTCCTCTTCCCCGTTCGTCGAGTAAGTCCGAGTTGGACGTGGCGCCACTCTGAGACGGTGCGGACAACCGAACAGGCCCCGACTGGCGCACCAACCTACCGCGCGTTACGCGGAGTTGCCGCCTGGTGCGGGGATCGGAACCTAGTCGACGCTGCAGTCGGTAGAGCAGGTGTAGGCGAGGCCGGCAGTGAGGTTCGCGTTGGAGACGTCGCCGGCTGCGGCGTGAACGCGACGCGTGCTGCCCGCGAGCTTCACCGTGGACGAGTGCCCCTTCGCCTCGTGCGCTTAATTCGAGTAGCAGTACTTATGGATTGCCCCGGTGCTGACTTCCTTTCCGTACTAGGTCCTGTCCGGCGGATCATGTGAGGGTCGCCTCGCGGGAGGGTCATTGTTCGGTTTGTGGGGCGGGGCGATCTGACGAATGACGAGTGGGCGCGACTTGCGCCCCATCTGCCGAAGTCCGGAGGCCGGGGCGGGCGTTGGAGTGACCACCGAACAGTGATCAACGGGATCTTGTTCCGGATCCGCACAGGAGTCCCTTGGCGGGGTCTGCCGAACCGGTTCGGGAGCTGGAAAACCGCCTATGAGCGTCACCGTCGGTGGTCGGCGGACGCCGGATCGACTGGAGCATGGTGAGCGTGGACTCCACCTCGTGCCGAGCCCATCAGCACGCTGCCGGAGCTCCGTGCAGGACGCCGCGAGTTCCCAAGCGGAGATCAACACCTCGGCAGCACCGCCCCGACGAAGGACTCGGCCGTTCGCGGGGCGGTCTGACCTCCAAGATCCACCTTGCCGGGGAAGGCGGTCTCCGCCCTCTGGCGCTGCTGATCACTCCTGGTCAGTGGGGCGACAGCCCGCAGCTGATCCCAGTCCTCGAACGCATCCGGGTAAAGCGCCTCGGCGGTGGGCATCCACGCACTCGTCCCGACCACTTGGGCGGCGACAAGGCATACAGCTCCCGCCGTAATCGCCGCTACCTACGCAGACGCCAGATCAAACACACCATCCCGGAACCGAAGGACCAGCGAGCCAACCGCAGGCGCAGAAGAAGCCGAGGAGGCCGGCCAGCGGGCTTTGACAAGGAGAGATACAAACGCCGCAACGAGGTCGAGCGCACGATCAACCGGCTCAAGCACTTCCGCGCCGTGGCTACGCGCTACGGCAAGCGCGCCTACGTCTTCCACGGCACTGTCACCGTGGCGTCCCTCCGCCTGTGGCTCAGCCCGTGATAGGGCGGATAAAACGGTGGCTTCCTGATTCGCTTCCCTGCCACGATCTGGGGGTGACCACGTTGTTCCTGATGGTCGGCCTGCCAGGGGCCGGAAAGACCACACGGGCTCGGCAGCTCGCCGCAGAGCACGGCGCGCTGCGTCTGACGCCCGACGACTGGATGATCCCCCTGTTCGGCGAGGCGGAGGCGGACGGGAAGCGCGACGTGCTGGAGGGGCGCATGCTCTGGCTCGCCCTGGAGGCAGTCAGACTGGGCACCGACGTCGTCGTGGACTACGGCTGCTGGTCACGGGACGAACGGTCCGCGATCCGCTGGCTGGTGGAGGCCGAGGGGGCGTGCTTCCGCATGGTCTACCTGCCGGTGGACGAGGAGACCCAACGCACCCGTATCGCCCACCGCTGGGCGACCACCCCCGCGGAGACGTTGCCGATGTCCGAGGCCGACATCCTGCACGGGCGCGCGCATTTCGAGGAGCCCGACGCGGCGGAGCTGGAGGGCCGCAGGGGCGCCGGCCCGCCGCCCGGGTGGGTCGACTGGCGGGAGTGGGCCGCCGACCGGTGGCCGTCGTTCGCGTGACTGCTGCGGCCCACGACAACTCAGCCGTACCGGGCGTGCCTGCAGGATCGACTTCGAGTGGCCTGGCTCGCGAGCCTGAGGGGATCGGGATCGGGATCGGGATCGTCTCGCGAGCGGGCGATGGCGCCGACCGCGTCAGCCCCGGGGTGTAAGCCCGTGGGCGGATGCTCTGCGGGAGGAGTACGTGACAGCGTTCCTCTGTGCCCACGGACTGTCCGTCGCGGCATGGTTGACGTTCCGTTACTAGGGGAGGGCCCCGTGAATACCACGCCGTTCATCAGAGGGAAGAGCATGACGCGCCGCGGCGTGCTGGGAGCCGCGTTGGCCGCCGGGGCCGCCGTGCCGCTTGCAGCCGCCGCCGGCCCCGCGTGGGCCGACCCCGGGACCTCGGCCGCGGCCGCCCCCGCCACGGCGCGGCTCACGTTGCCCGTGCCGACCGGGCCGCATCCGGTGGGCACGGTTCAGCTGCATCTCGTCGACCGGTCGCGTCCGGACGACATCGCGGGCCCCGGGCACTTCCGCGAGCTGATGGCCACCGTCTGGTATCCCGCTCGTGACGTCCAGCGGTACCCGGTGGCGCCCTGGATGCCAGCCGGCGCGTTTCAGGCCTTCCTCGCCGACGTCGGGTTCAGCGAACTGGCCCCCCTGGGGCCGCTCACCGCCGGCCACGTGGGTGCTCCGGTGCTGCGAACGGGCCAACGGCTGCCCGTCATCGTGTTTTCGCACGGTGCGCACAGCCACCAGGGCGACCACACCGTCGTGGTACAAGAGCTCGCCAGCCGCGGATACGCTGTTGTGACGGTGGCTCACCAGTACGACACGTACACCGAGTACCCCGACGGCCGGATCGCCGTCCCGCTCCGCGACCGGCAGGCGCCGACGCTGCCTGGGGACTTCGCCGCTGACCTCCGCTTCGTCCTCGACTGCGTCGAGGAGCTCGCCGCCGGGTGCAATCCCGACGTGGACCGCAGGGAGCTGCCGGCCGGGCTGCTCGGCTCCCTCGACCCGCGGCGCATGGGCGCGTTCGGCTGGTCGAAGGGCGGGACGGCCACGGCCTGCGCCATGCTCGCGGATGAGCGCATCCGGGCCGGGCTGAGCCTTGACGGCCCCATGCAGATGAACCCGCCGCTGGCCGGTGACTTGGACCGGCCGTTCATGATGATGTCCGCGGTGTTCACCCGGGCCACGGATCCCGAGGCCGCCGCGTTCTGGTCGCACCTGCGGGGCTGGCGGCTGAACATTCAGGCCCAGGGTGCCGCCCACATCTCGTACGGCGACAATGAGGCACTGTTCCCGCAGGTGGGGAAGCTGTACGGATGGAGCGGGCAGCAGCTCCAGGACGTGATCGGCACCCTCGATCCGGACCAGGCGGTGAAGATCCAGCAGGCGTACCCGCTCGCGTTCTTCGACGAGCACCTGCGCCACCGTCGGGGGCACCTGCTCGACGGGCCGTCCCCGGCCTTCTCGGCAGTAACGTTCCTTCCCTGAGCGCCCAGGGGCCAGCACCGGTTGATGGGTGTCGCGCTCGCGGGGGCCTGGAGAACGCACTTCCCTGGTGACCTCGGACAGGTCAAGCGGACTGGTCGCCGTAGCTCCTTGCCCGCAGGCACCGGCGGTTACGGCGGGACGAATACGCTTTGTCTCCCCCGACGTGGTCTGGCCGGGTGGGTCGTCGGCCGCCACCTGGCCTTGGGACTTTGACCTGTTCGAGGACAGGAATGAACTGCGGGGCGTCACCCCACTGTCCGGGCGTGATGACGAAGGCCAATGGGCGACGACCACCCTCGCTGGCCGGGTGGATCTTGCGGTTCAGCCCTCCGCGGGAGCGGCCCAGGCCCTCATCAAAACGGTGCTTGGCCGGGCGACTGCGGCGGCCCGGGATTCCGCGGTGTTCGGTTGAGGGCGCCGGCCGCGTGCTGGTGTGCTCGACAGGACGTCGAGTCCACACTCACCATGCTCCAGTCGATTCGCCCTTCCGCACCGGCGTCGCCCGGACGGCCCGCAGGATCTTCTCCCACGCCGCAACAGTCGCGACGGGACTCGCGCGAAGACCGTGCTGACAGAAGTCGCCCGGCCGCGAAGGGCCTGACCACCGGCGAGTTCTTGGCCCATCTGGTGGAGGTCAAAGGCATTGAGTTGTCCCGCCAGACGATCCATCGAGGCCTACGGTGTCGGGGTATGCACGAATGGGCTCTGCCGCTGATCTTGTGACGACCGCTGTCCCCGCCGGTGATTGGGGGCGTCGGTGTGGTCGAGGATGATGTGCGGATGATGACTGGTCAGGGGCAATGTTCGATTCCGCTGTCGGCGTTCGATGCGGAGCGCATACCGGTGCTCGTGGGCGGCTCGGTAGCCGGGCGCTACGCGGTAGGTGGCGCCGTCGTCGTCATGGCCCGGCCGGCACGGTGGTCATCATGGAAGCGGGAGATGGCCTTGACCGGAGTGGAGTGTGGAACGCGGAGGAGGTCCGCCTGCTCGGGCCCGCACCAGTAGCGGTCGCAGACCGGCTCATGGGGTCGTCCTGGGGCGGGGACGAAACCTTGTTGCCGATCCACATCGCGGTCCGTGTTGAGGGAGAGGTTCTCTATCTGGGCACGGGCCGGGTGAGCCGGGCCGGCACATCCGACGGCGTTCTGACCGACTGCGAAATCCGCCTCGAATCGCCCCTGAGCAGGGAGTTTCTCGACAGGGTGCGTCCCCTGCTCCCCTCAGGGGACCTGCCGGGTCTGGAGTGGCTCAGGCATGTGAACGGCGGCCGGGTAGCAGCGCTGGAGGAATTCATCACCGGCTGGTACCCGGCTCTCACCGAGACTGACGCCGAAGGGGTCAGACCGGCCACGACCCGTACGGGGCCGCACGTGCCCGATGGATTGAGGCAGCTGTACCGGCTCGCGGAGCAGCGGCCGGGCGTCCTCGGGGTCCAGAACAGGATCCTGCCCGAGACAAGCCTGCACACCGACCTTCGCGGGGAGATGCGCATCTTCGGTGACGAGAGCCAAGGAGGCTTCTTCTGGTCGCTTCTGTGGACGCTCGACGAACCGGAGGCCGATCCGACGGTCTGGTTCGGCGAGTTCGATGAGGAACTGATCGCCGAACAAGAACCGCTCAGCGGCTTTCTGATCCAGTTCTCGCTGTTCGAGGCTTCCATGGGCGCCGACTACCTCGCCCTGTCCCGCAGACTCACGGCGCTGCAGGTCGAGCAGATCACCCAGGCCCTACAGCCCGTGCCGCTGCGGCCCTTCTGGCCTTGGGTTCCCACTCACTTCTACGTGGCACCTGGTCTGGTGATGCGTATCAGCAGCGAGGATGGCGAAGAGTTCGACGTCTGGGCCGGGGCTACCCACCGATGCGCTTTGAACCCGCTGGCCGGCTTCCCCATCGACTGGCTGCGCTTCGACGGCTGACCGTCACAAGATCAGCGACAGAGCCCGTTCACCCGTACTGGACTGAGCAGATTGGCACGTACGCCGACATACGGATCGGACGGCTTCAAGTTCACTCAGCACAGAAGCACTGGGATGACCCCGACCGGCACTGCTGGGATTGGCCCGTACGCCCTGTCCTGACGTGCCGGGCTGGCTGCGGCCGTGCAGCGAGCGGCCTATGTGGGGAAGGGGGCCGGGTAGGTGCCCTTCTCATGTTTGGGTGTCCGGGTTTGTGGTGGGGGTTGGAGCAATCTCCTTGTCGTTGGACGATGGTGGTGCGTACGGGGTGGTCTCGATGGTGTTCCGCCTTGTCTTGCCGGAGACGAAGGCCCGCCGTCCGGCCCTGCCTGCCTTCGGGCGGCGAACCAGGGTCTCGGCGCCGTCGATCCGCGACCGGATCCCCGCGGCCTCGGCGTAGGCGAACACGTCCGCCAGAGTCCGAAGCCGCACGCCGAAGTGGTCGGGGACTGCGAAGCCACGCATGGCCAGCAACGGGCGGATCTCCCGGATGGCACGGGAGCTCGTGGAGGGGGCGATGCCGTGCAGCTCGGCGAGCGCGGCGTGCGGGAGCCCGGTGCGTAGGTGGGACCAGGGTGACGAGCAGGCGGTCGGTGAAGAGCAGGTTGTGCTTCGGGCCGGCACCGACCTGTCGCTGCCGCTCGGCACCACGCCGCTCACGAAGCTCCGACTCGCACCGGGCGAGCCACAGATCGGCCAACTCTTCGTTCAAAAGAACTTCCCTGCAGAAGAGCAAACGCAGCCGGCGAAGCACCGGCCCGAGCATCAGGGCCTCAGCAGTCCGCCCACCCACCAGTCGTGCGGCTTGCCATCGTTGGCGATGCCGCGATTGCGCAGTGTCCCTTCGACGGTGAAGCCGAGTTTCTCGGCGACGGCACGCGAGCCGGTGTTCCCGGCCATGGCCCACCACTCGATGCGGTGCACGTCGAGCGTGGCCCAGCCCCAGTCGCACAGGGCCCGAGAGGCCTCAACCGAGTACCCGCGTCCGCGCTGCTCCTTGACCGCCCAGTAACCGAGCTCCCAGACGCCGCGGCTGATGAGGGTCAGGCAGTACGAGCCGACCAGGGTGCCGGTGTCCTTGCGGAACGCGCCGAGGGTGTAGTCCCTGTCCTCGGCCCACTGAACGGGCAGCGTCTCGCCGACGAGCTTCTCCGCGTCCGCACGCCGGTACGGCACCGGCACCGGGGTATAGAACTGGACGTCCTCGTCCTGGCAGGCTTCGTACACCGCATCCACGTCGGCAGGCGCGAAGGCCCGCAGCACCAGACGGTCGGTCTCAAGAGTCACTGGATCCATCGCGGCAGTATGACCACCATCAACAACCGGCGACCAGCGAATATCCCGACCGAGTACCGCCCATCGCAATGCCCTGGGCTGGTCAACGGTCGTCGCAACACCCGAGATCAGCTGCCCCGAGACGGAGCTACGCCCACCATCAATCGCGGACCGAGCCTTTGGCATCCTGGCATCCCAAGTCACCCACGGATCACCGTGGAAGGGGGCCGGCTCCCGGTTGTCCTGCTGTTCAAACGCCGTACCGGCAAGCGGAATCCGTGACGCGTCGCGCCGTGACCGCTGCTCAGCTGCGGCGTCCGTCAGGGGCGGAAAACCTCAGGTCACAGGTGATACAGGGAGTAACTCGCGCAAAGGGGGTTGGTCCAATCTGTCTCGCGTGTACTTGCTGATACCCGCTCTCACCTGTCGCCGGAACTATGCGGTGAATCCCCTGAATTGCTACCGGTTCCAAACACCGCACCAGGGATACCGCACGATCGCGCTGGCGCGCGAGACTGCCGACAGAGCCGGCGCCCCACGGGCCCGGCTCTCGGCATGTCGCGAGCCGGCTACCGGGCAAAGAGATCGGTGCAGGGGGAGTTGTACAGAACTGCCGTCATCCGTCGGGCCGTCCTGACACTATCTCGGGTGTCATGAAACCCTGATGTCTCGTGGGTGAGGGGTATGGCGATGGGCTGGATCGATGAGAGCGGCCGTCATGAAGGAGCCGTGGTGGCCCTGCTGTCGGACGGCGCAGAAGCTCTGCCCGTGGTCGCTCTTGGCGACGGCACCGCCTGGTGGGACAGCGACGGGACGGTGTCCGAGAGGGCAGCCGGTGTCAAGGCCGCCTGCGGCTGCGGATGGCGGGTGAGCGCTGTCCATCCGGTGGGGTGGGGGGACGTGGAGGCCACCGAGGGGTACGGGGCGCGGACCGGGCCGGCCGCGGACTGGGAGTACCACGTCACCGCAGTCGAGGGCCTGGTCCCGCGGGACGTGGAGGGCATGCTCGCCGCACTCCTCGACCGGATCGGGGAGCTGGCGCAGACGCAGCCCGTGACCGCCTTGCGAGCGGTCGCCCGGCTCCAGGACGCCACCCCACTCCTCGCGGTCGACACGGTCCGTGCTGCCCGCACCGCACTGGTGTCCTGGGAGGCGGTCGGCACAGCCCTGGGATGCACACGCCAGTCAGCCCACGAACGCTACGCCCGTCATGGGAAGGACTGAACGGCTGCGGGCTGCAGTGGCGTTTCGCCGATGAATCAGGCTGCCCGGGCGGGTGAATCCGGGGCCGGAGCCCTGTTCTGGCCGGGGCGGGGGCGGATACGGCCCCGGGCAGGCCAATACCTGGCGCAGCGAGCAGCCGGCGTTCGCCGCCGCCTGCGACGCAGTAGCCGCCTCGACCGTGCGGCGGGCGGAGCGCCGTCCCTCGCGATTCATGCCGGGGCTCCATCGGCAGTTCCTGGAGTATCTGCGGTCCGGGATGGCGACGACGAAGGCTGCGGCCGAGGTCGCCATCACGACCGCGACAGTCCATCCCGTACGACCGGACCGTCGCCGGTGGTCGTCCGCAGGTTGAAGCTCAGGGAACAACCGATCCACCGGCTTCACCACGGCCCCGTCTGCGTCCGGCAGCACGTACAGCGTGCCGGGTGCGCTGACTCCAGCAACTCACCCGATTCCGGCAGTACGAAGTTCGACCAGATCCCGGGCAGAACCACCGGTCTCAAGCATGGCCGGGAAGCTAGCAGAAATGCTCTCTGACCTGCGAATACCACCCATCGCCGATCTCTGACCGGCGCCTGCCCCTCTCCGCGCCGCTCCACGCGTGGCCGGGCCGGGCCGGGCGTGGGGGTGCGGCCTCCGTCGCGGCCCTGATGGCCAAGGCCGCACCCCGCAGCAGCATCTACCCCGATATGCCGGTCGCATGTGCGTTTCGTGTGTGTTCAGGCACGTCAGGGCCTTGAAGGCCCCAGCGCGGGAAAGTGGCCGAGCAGCCGGCGCCCGCCCTCGGCCGGTCAGCCCAGCATTCCGATGGTCACTGGCTTCCCGGCGGTACGGCCCGGGGCGATGAGCGCCGGTACCGTGCCCGTCGGCCCGAATACGGGTGTCGACGGGTTGTGCGACCGGATCCGGGCCGCCCTCGCAGGATGGGTGCCCCGGCTGCTCGGCATGCATGTTCCCCCGTCGGTATGCGGCCCGGTCGAGGTGGTGCGGCTGGTCGCTGTGGTGGCTGATGCCGCGGAGCTCACGGTGCTTCCCGGCGACGCCGCCGCGGCGCGGACGGAAGTGCATGGGGCGGCGGTCAGGGAGTCCGCGGCCGCGGGGAGGTGGCCGGGGGTGGACGTACGGGCCGAACTGGCCGACGTGCGGGCCGGGTGCCGCCGTGCGGCCGTCGCCCACGGACCTGACGGTCCCCGTCGCCTTCTGACCTTGCTGCGCGGAGGATGAGCAGCACGCCAGGGCCGGTGTGGGCCGGCTGTCTGTGCGACGGCACTACCACCGTGTTCAGTACCGACAGGCGGAGACGGAGCGGGTATCCGGGGTATCGGGCGTTGGGGAACTTTCCGGATTGGTTGACCGTTCATTCATGTGTGGGGCGTGGGAAGGGACTGTGTCCCCGGGCCCGGTCGATGCCTGCGGGGAAGATCGTTCGGCTGAAGCCCTCCGGAGCTCTCCGGAGGAGCTCTCCGCTGCGAGGCGACCACCCTCCCGCGCCCACACCCTGACCGTCCCGCCCGGTTCCCCCCGCCGGCCGGGGCGCCGCCCCGACCGGCCTTCCCCCCGGCCGGTCGGGGCACCTTCGTACGGTGGCAGGCATCGTTCAGCCGGACCAACTCGGTACCGCCCTCGGGATCACCGGTGAGCAGGATGAGGACCTCCTGGAGCGCTACCAGAGGCTGTAGTGCTCCTGCCTTCGCGGGTGCGGGCGGCGGCCCCTGAACCGAACCGATCTGTTCGTCCCGGGCTCCCGACCATCCGTTGGGCGTGATCGTGAAGTCCCCTCGTCGAAGCGCTAGTGCCGGGGCCGGCCGGGGCTTCGGCCGCCTCCGCGCGCTCAGTTTTCCGTTGAACCTCAGGTGGCGGTTCCGTTGCAGGCAGCCGGCCACCATCCGGTTCGCGCCAGGACGCGATCACGTCGCCTGGATCTGGCACGTTCGGTCACGGGCGGGCGTTTCCCTCGAAGTCACCCAGGTTGATCAGGCTCACTCGATGGTCCCAGGCATCCCACCGCACACACTTCTGAGCGCCCCAGTAGTGGTTGACGTAGCCCATGAGGTCTCCGTATGCCTCGTCTTCATGCGCGTGATCGGGCCTGCCGAAGGCATCCAGGAATTCCTCGTATGAGGTCAGGTGGGCGAAGTGGGACAGATGCGGGCCGTAGATCGTGAAGCCGACGACCGTACCGGCTCGAACCTTGTAGGTGAGCTTGTCGGCGCAGTACAGAAATCCATCTGACTGGGCAGCCTGGTCGACGACCTCGTCGAGGGTCAGGTGCCGCCCGTCGGCGTCGTGGTACTCGCTGTCGATGTCGGTCCCGCCGCGGTACCGGGCGACTACGGAGGACTGGGCCTGGATGATGCTCTGGCGTGAAACGCTGATGGCTGGCGCCCCCAGGGCTATGCCGCGCATCTCGACAGTCATGAGGTCGAGGTAGACCAGGGACAGCACGTCCAGGTTGTCGAGGATCTCGATCATCGTCAGAGTCCAAGCTCGCCATGTGGGGTGTCGAACGGGGCTCGAACTTGATCGAAAGCCGCTGAATGCGCAGCGGACGGGCCGCCACCCGGTCAGGGTGGCGGCCCGTCCGCTGCGCTCATGCTCCGTCGGTGTCAGGGCTCCAGACAGCCGGTCCGCCGCCGCGCCATTCCAGCAGGAGCGGGTCGTCGAGGCGGACGGCGTCGGGGTCCAAGCCGGCCCGGCGCAGGAACTCCAGTAGGTCGTCGGGGCCCAGGGCGCGGCCGAGGATCTCACCGTCGATACGGACGCGGCGTCCGCCTTCGGCGTCCGGCGGATACACGATCACGCGCAGGTCAGGGCTCATCCCCCCACCCTGCCGGTACCTGCGCATTCCAGCATTCCGAGGGCGGCCCCCATGCTCCGCTCGATCAGCCACGCGGGCGGATCAGGACGCGGCCGCCGGCGCGTGGCGACCGCCTCAGCCTCCTCAGCGGCGCTCAGCGCCTTCTCGGTGCGGCCGAGCTCGCCGCGCAGGTGAGTGACCAGGGTGCGTAGCCGGGGCAGGTCGAGCGGCAGCACGGCGCAACTCACGACCAACCTTGGGTCGGCATCCACGCCTACGGTGCCGAAATGGACACAAAGACGCGACCACCGATATTGCGTCCACCAGGTGGCGTGGGCACGGGCTTCAGTACCGGAATGGACGAGTCCCCGTCAGGGACCACGCGCGTGCGAACCGGCCGGAGCGCACTGTCAGCAGGTCGACGCCGCCGACAGAGGTACCGTCAGCCCTGCTTTCGGCCGTCCAGAGAAACGCTGCGTACCTTCGCGCGGGGTCGACGACGGGCTGCCGGTGGATCGTGATGGCGGGCGGGTCGTTGGTCTTGGCCTGTCGCTCGATCAGGTCGGCCAACTCGGAGGGACCGTGCGCATCGCCACCCGGTCCGGCGCCCGAGAACAGGTCGAAGTCGTCCGTTACCACGTCCGTGGCCAGCTCGGTCCGGCCGTTGCGGAGCTGAACCCAGTGGTGGCACAGGTCCTCGATCGTGGCAGGGTCGGTCGGAGGGGCCGCATCGGGTTCTGGATCGGATTGCTCACAACGCCGCTCCGCCACGAACGTCCAGTTCTCCCGTATGCGGTCGTCCGCGAGGATGTTGACGTCGATGCCGGTCAGTACCTGACCGTCGGCCTTCCTCACATCCCACAGGTAGGCGAATCGGTCACCGGCGTCGACGAGTACTCGCGGGCTGAAGACGTTCACGTGGCGCGCGCGGTACCCGGTAACGAACTGTTCCTGCTGGTGCGGGCCGACCACCGAGTCCAGGTTGGCTCCGTGATCCGACCACTGCAGGCAATCGTCGGACATCAGGCCGTACGCCAGGGAGGGGTCCTCGTTCCACATGCGGCACCACGTGATCATGCGCTTCTCGTTGTCCATGGTGAACAGCATTGCGGCCCCTCGCGACACCGTCCTGTCGGTGTTTCAGATCACAGAGCGATAGGTTCGGCATCCAAGCGCTTCAACTCGGCCCTCCACTGCGGTTCCCGGGACACCACTCGTTCGTCCGACAGTTCCAACGAGGTGATCCGGTCGAGCTGGAAGCCCCGGACCGCTGACCGCAGCCGGCACCACGCCGCCAGATACCAGCCACTGGGTCCCCACAGGAGGCCCAACGGCTCGATGTCGCGTGTTGTTGCCGCGCCGGCCCGGTCGGTATAGGTGAGGTGCAGGACATGCCCGGAGACCACTGCCTCGACGATGATCTCGCTCAACTTGCCGCTCTGGCCAGGCGCGTGGTCCCCGACCCGGTACACCAGCCGCGCGAGCGCTTCCTCCCGCTGTCGCACGTCGGCGGGCAGCACCGCCAGCACCTTCTGACCGGCACGGTGTGCGGCTGCGGCGAACGGCGTGGACGCCGCTGTGCGAAGCGCGACGCTGACGGCGAGCGCCTCAGTGGCGCTGAGTGTCACGGGCGGCAGCGTACGGTCCCGGTCCAGGCTGTATCCACCAGCCCGACCGGAGTCACTGCGGATCGGCAGGCCCGACTGCCTCAACGCTTCGAGATCCCGCTCTACGGTGCGTACGCTGACCTCGAACCGCCGTGCCAGCCACGGAGCACTGCGCGGCCGGGGCGCTACCGCGCGAAGCTCCTCGACCAGTGCATACAGGCGATCGGTGCGGTTCACCGCCCCAGCCTAACCGCCGCCACCGAGTGGATCCCCACCGCGGCGTACGCCGCCGAACGGCCGGCAGTGGTTACGCAGGTCCTGCCGATGGGGGCGGCGGTCTCCGCGCTCCCGCTCGCCGTCGAGGAACGTACCGGCTGCCCCCGTCGGCGGACGCGCTGTGCCGGTACGGTGCGGAGTGGACCGAGACCAAGCTCCGGTGGGGCCTGGCGGTCGACGAGCTGGAACAGGACCGGCTGTCGCCAGTAGCCGCCGGGACTCACGGGCCCACGCCCACGGGCCCCGGCCTGCCGCGTGTTCGCGACCGGAACTACTGCTTGTTCGTTGTTTTGTCGGCCAGGTCTTCCTGGAAAGGCTTCTTGCACGCGGGCCCGGTGTCGTTGGCGATGAAGCTGATCCAGTCCGTGCCATCCACCCGGCCCTGGGGGTAGTGCCACGCCATGATGTTCCAGCCGCCCTTGTCCATCGCCATGGTGACCGATTGCTTTTCGTCGGTTCTCCCTCTCTCCTTCCAGCCCCCCTTGAGCAGCGTGGCGACCGTGGCGTCGTAGGACTTCCTCGAGTCGGTGGATTTCGCGCCGTCCGCCTGCCACCTGACCGTGCAGGACTTGAGGCCCGGCGGGGCGTCGTCCGCGGGCTGCCTCGCGGTGAACCCGGCCGTTGTGGCGGCGGCGTCTATCTCCTTCCTCACCGCCTCGACGTCCAGGCCGCCGCCCGAACCTGCCTTCGCCGTGGCGGAGCCACCGGCTGATGGCGCGTCACCGTTTCGGCCCTGAGGAGAATCGCTTTCACTGCCGCACCCCGCGATCAGCAGCACCGCACCGGCGGCCGCGGCCGCCCACCTCATCTTGCGCATGACGACGTATCCCCCTTCATGTACGCGGACTTGTGCCCGCGATCAAGGCAGCAGTCTGCCACCGGCGCACGCCGGCGCGAGCGGCGATCGCTCACGGCCCGGACGGCGGCGCGACCGCGGCCCGTCAGGGCCGGAGCTGAAGCTCCTGCGCGGCCGAGGAGCTCGACCCGGCCCCGGCGGGTGGCGGCCAGGACCACGCGGTCCTCGGTCTTGAGGGCGTACCCCCGGGCTGCCACACCAGCCCCGGCCCCGGGGCCGAACCCTCGCGCGGGACGGCGGCCAGGTCGGTGCCGCGTGCCGTGATTCGGCCCTGCCGGCGGTGACGCAGGAGCAGGCCGGCTCGCGCGCGAGCCGCGCGGGTGCCTGGCGTGGCACGGGCCGCGGGGGGTGTTAAGGAACACGACAGCGCGGCCGTGGCCCGGTCATCGCGAAGGCGTAGACGTATTCAAGGAGCCGCACCAGCGTCGTCCCGGGCACTGCTGTCGAGGGGCTTCATCTGGCTTCCGGTTCCGTCGGTCACGGAACGGGCACGGACGTCTGGATGACACAGCGCGTGTCGATCCCGGCGTCATACGTCAGGGACGGTTCTGACACGGGGACCAAGGCGTTGGTCTTGGCGAGAACTACCGGACGCCTGGCGGAGGTTCAGCGCAGTGGAAGGGCCGGCCCGTTGGACCGGCCCTTGACTCCGCAGCCACCGTCTACGGATCGGCGGCGTGTCCCCACCCGCGGTAGGAGTCGAGGTATCAGTCGCCTCCGCCGCCGCAGGAGGCACCGTCCCCGCAGGAGAAACTGACGCCGTGGTTCTTCCACGACCGGGAACCTCGTTGGCCCTGCGATGACCTGCCGCCGAATGCGGCGCCGCGCCAGGCCTGGAAGAGCCCCCACGCGAGACCGATCCCCACGACTTGAGCCCGGCGAGCACGTGTACCACTGCCGGGGCGGGGCCTATGCGCCGGTTCGCTTCCGTTGAGGTGGGTGAAGGCCAGTCGTCGGCAGCCCGGGAGGGGAGCCCCGGGGCCTCTGCGGGCAGTGTCACGTTCCTGGGTGTCTCGGGGCAGGCAGTCGCGAGGGCCAGAGGGCGCCCGCGCCGCCGGGTGCTGTGCCCGGACAGTCGTATCGGACCGGGCTCCCGCTGAGAGCGCCGGCGGGCGGCAGGGATCGGCACGGCGGCGCCGACCGCCGCCCACGAGGTGTCACCGGTCTCTGGGCAGCGGATGCGACCGCTGATCCATGCCGCCCGGTCCGCGTCATCGGATCAGAGGGTGGCAGCGCGCAGCGCGATCAGGGCGACGGAGGCCATGGTGAGGACCACCGCCGGAGGCGCGCCCTTGCGGTCACCGACACGCAGGTGGGCGGCGACCGCCCCAGCGAAATAGAGCGTCAGGCCGATCGCGGCGGCGATTCCGAGGGGGCCCCACCAGAGTCCGGCGATCGCACCGGCCGCGCCCGCGATCTGAGCGCCGATCAGGAAAGGCATCATGCTCTGCGGCACTCCGAGGGCGGACATCTGCTCGGTGATGTGCCGCGTCCGCACAGACTTGGCCCCCGCCGATACCAGGAGAACCGCCGACAAGAACACGGTGACGACGGCAAGGGAGACGAACATGGCTGAAACCTCAATCATGCGAGATGCGAGTACGGGGTGTGCGCACCTCGACGACGTTAGGCGGCCGCCAGGTACCTCCAGGTAACCTTCAGGGCATGAGCCTGCGACCCGGAATCGGCTTCCTCTCGGACTGTCCCGCTCTCCTGGCCATGGAGATCATCGCCAGCAAGTGGTCCATGGTCACGCTCTTCGCGCTGACCGATGGCCCGTTGCGCCACGGCGAGCTGGTCGAGCTGAGCGGTGGCATCTCGCGCAAGGTACTGACCCAGACGCTGCGCCGGCTCCAAGCCAACGGGCTCGTCGAGCGGCACGCGTACGCCGAGGCGCCGCCACGCGTGGAGTACGCCCTGACCGATCTCGGGCGAACCCTGGAGGAGCCCATCAGGATGCTCACCGCATGGGCGCGGGAGAACGGCGAGGCGGTCGTCACCTTCCGGGAAGCAGCCGACGCGGCCAGGACCATCGGGGCGGACCAGGCGACCCTGGTGAAGTCTCCTCCTGTTGATGCGAATCCGAACCGTTTGTGATCAATAGGGCCCCAGGTCAAGAAGCCTGCTCTCCGTCCTCGCGGGATGCCCCGCCGTTTCGGCAGCCGCTTCGGGCGCGCCCCGTCAGGGCGGCGAGGCAAGCCGCAGTCGGTGGTGGGACCGTTGCGCCGCGCGTCCCGCGGCGGAATCCGCGTGGGTGTGCCCCTCATCGGCATGGGCCGCGAGCCACCGCCCTCCCCGCGCGGAGGGCCTGCCCGATCACCGTGCGTGGACACGGGTCTTTGGCTGCATTCTGGTCTCGTCAAAGAGATCCATCAGGGGGCGCTGAATGTGGTCAGTCGTGTCAACGGGCGGGATACCGGCAGGAGATCGGTTCGACTGGTACTCCGAGATCGTGTCGAGCGAAATGATGCCCGCCAGGCTCAGCTGTGAGCGGCCCGCCGCGTTCCAGGGTGAGGCCGCGGTACTCGACCTGGGGGAGATCCGCGCGTCGAGGTTCTCCCTGTCGCCCCCTGCGTTCGCGGTCCACTGAAGCCCCGTGGGCGGCGATGGCGCCCACGGGGCGGCTGGTTCGAGCTGGACATGAATGCCCACCTCGGCCTCGCTGTTGTGGCGTGAGCCTAGTGCCGTGACCGTGAACGTTCACCGGGTTGCATGGCTTGGCGACGTGTATGGGTAGTGTCTGTTGGATGGACAGCACGATGTATCTGCCGACGGAAGAAGATCTGAAGCTGGTCGAGTTCGCCCAGCGCGTTGTTGAGGACAACGGTGACGGTGAGGTGCACACCGTCGGGGCAGCTGTGCGAGACGCACAGGGCCGGATGTTCGGTGGCATCAACCTCTATCACTTCACGGGCGGACCTTGCGCGGAGTTGGTGGCGCTCGGGCATGCGCGCGCTGCGGGAGCACGTGACCTGGCGGCGATTGTTGCCGTCGGTGACACGGGGCGCGGCGTGCTCGCGCCGTGTGGCCGGGACCGGCAGGTCCTGCTGGACTACCACCCAGGTATCCGCGTCCTCGTGCCGGTAGCCGGCGGCATTCGCAGTGTCGCGGTCACCGACCTTCTGCCTCATGCCTATGTCTGGGGGGAGCAGTCCGCGGGGTCCGACGGAGCGCTGGGCTCGGCCGCAATGCAGACCCTGCATTTCCATCCCGCCTATCTCGATGCTGTACGCACCGGGCGGAAGACGACCACGGTGCGGTTCCGAGACCCAGTGGAGACGGGCCCGGTGAGCATGGTGTTCGAGTTGAATGACGAAGTAGTACTTTCCGGTGTGGTCACTCAGATCACTTCCAAAAGCGTTGCCGAGTTGACCGAGGCGGACGCCATCGCCGACGGGTTTCGCGATCTTGCGGAGCTGCAAGACAGGCTGCGCTTCCATTACCCCGACATCAAGTCGACCGATGACGCCACCATCGTTCACTTCCGTCTGACGAGTTGACCGCATCCGCGATCGAGCGCACGAGCAGGCTATCCGCCTTGATCATGCCGCTCCTTGCAGGGGGCGTCCTCCCCAGCGGATGCCTTTCTCGCTACGGATGCGTGCGCGTTCGCGTCGTTGTGCTGCGAGGTCTTCGAGGTGGCGGGCGCTCTTGTTGCGCCAGCTGAGGTAGGCGTGCAGGGCCCGGGTCTGGGCGGTGCGGTCACGCTGGTCTGGTAGCCGCTGTCGCCCATGCCTTGGTCACGCTCGGATGGGCGGCAGCCAGCTCGGTAAGACCTGCCTGCCGCCGACGGAGCCGTGGATCGTGGCGGCGGTGGCGGTGGCGGTGGCGGCGGCGAGGACGGTGAGGACCAGCCCGAGGGCGTCGGTGATCAGGTGGCGTTTGCGTCCTTGATCTCCTTCCCGACATCGAGTTCCTGACTGGCTTCAAGGAATTCCTGTGCAGTTGTCGTACAGGATCGCGTTCACGATCTCTCTCAGCTCATGCACCCGCGCTGCGGTACCAGGTCCTCAGCGGGCAACCGGCCAGGCAGCGAACACCGGCTCGATCAAGGCCTGCCGGGCGTCCGAGACGTTACTGGGACGCGCGCCGGGCTGTCATGCCCCCGATAGCGGCCACGGACGCACGTAGTCACAAGAGCATCCCCACCTACCAACTACCGAGATCAGATGCTCTCTTACAGCTGGACGGTGGTGCCGGGCTTGAGGCGGTCGATCGGGGTGCCGGTCAGGCCCTTCTCACCGAGGAGATTGGCGGTGGAGTGCTGGCCGAGGTCGCTGAGCATGAGTTCGTGGATCTGGATGACGCGCTCGGGCTTGACGGTGCGGACGTAGTCGGCGGCTTCGCCGAGCTTCGTCCATGGGCCGCTGGTCGGCAGCAGGAGGGTGTGTACGGGAGCGTCGGGCGCGAAGTAGGCGTCGCCGGGGTGGTAGACGGCTCCGTTGTCGAGGAGGTAGCCGACGTTGTCGGGGCACGGGATGTCGGCGTGGATCGGCGCGTGGCGGTGGCCGTGGACGGTGGCGGTGACGGAACCGACGCTGAAGGTGTCGCCCGCGGCGACGGCGTGGACGCGGCCATCGTGGCTGCCGAGGGTGGCTGCGACCGCGGCTGTGCCGTAGACCTGCAGCCCGGGCTGGGCTTCGAGAGCGGCGGCGACGAGCTTTTCGTCGAAGTGGTCGAAGTGTTCGTGGGTGATCAGGACGGCGTGAGCCTGGGTAACGGCCTCTGCCGCATCCGGGGTGAGGGTGCCGGGGTCGATGACCAGGCGGGTGCCGTCCTTCTCCAGCGTGACGCAGGCGTGGGCGTGCTTGGTGAGCTTCACAGCGGGGCCTTTCCGAGCCGACCGAATATCTACAGTCAAACTGTACAACGTGGTTGTAGATTCCGCGCCGTGAGTGTCGGCTGCGACTTGACTCCGGCGCTCCCGCCCTTCGCTACGGCGGGGGCCGGTGGACGCGCCTGTGGCACCAAGGCGAACAATGGAGCCAAGGTGTACAGTTTGGTTGATGGGCATGGGTAGGCTGGCACCATGGACGAGAATCAGCTGGCTGAAGAACTTCGCCTGACCATCGGACGGCTCGTACGCACGGTGCGCACTGCCGACAAGATGCCGCCTGGCGAGGCCGCCGTCCTGGGCTACCTGGACCGCAGCGGCCCGCTGACCACCGCCGATATCGCACAACGGCGGGGAGTCAGCCACCAGTCGGCCGCCAAGGCGGTCAAAGAACTCCTGGCCCAGGGCCTTGTGCATGCCGAGGCGCACCCCAGCGACGGGCGCAAGCTGTTGCTCCACCTCACGCCGACGGGAAGCGGCCGTCTGGCCGAGGAGCGCCGAAGGCGTGCGGACTGGCTCGGCACCGCGATCAACGATGTCCTCAGTTCCGATGAACGAAAGACGCTTGAGGCGGCGCTGCCTCTGCTGTCACGCCTGACCACACACTTGAATGGCAAGTAGCCCAGGGACTGTCGTTTGGGTCATCGAGCGCTGTGCGACCTTTCGTCGTGATCGAAGACGCCCGGTACGAGGTCGAACCGGCTGTAGCCGACGGTCCGGTCAGCGCGCTGTCCCGCGCGTGGTGCGCTACTCGATCAACAGGGTGTCGTAGATGTAGACCCGGCGGTGTGGGCTGCCGCGAGGGAACGGCTGTGCAGCCTCGGCCCGTACGCCGATGCGCTTACGGGCGATGCCCTCGTCGGCCACCTGGCGGAGGCCCGTACGACCGGCTGCTGTGCATGTTCGGCGTGTGCTCCGTCCCACGGGCCTGGGTCGCACAAACACGGCCCGGCAGGGTGATCGTTTGGTGCTGCCGGCCCGAGGTTCTCTACGGCGGCGGCCGACCGCGCCGACGGCCGGCTCCCCATCGGCGGCGTCTTGGACGACTACGCCCGGTACCTGTGACGAACCGGTGACGCCGACGCCGCCGTCCGTGTCTCCCGTCCTGGTAATTTGGCACACTCTTTCGATCAATTCGTGCTCCACTGGGGGACTTCTCGTGCACAAGAACCTGCGCCACAGCCTCATCGCCACCGCCGGCATAGCGGCCGCCCTGGCCCTCACGGCCTGCGGCAGCGACTCCGGCAGCGACAAGGCCGCCACCTCGAAGGACCCGAAGCCGGCCGCGACGCCGAGCAGTCCCTCGGCCGCGTCCAGCTCCGGTGTCGGTGCCGACGCCAAGGGCGGCAGTGTGGAGGGCGGCTGGATCTCGATGGCGAATCCGTCGAAGCCCGTCGTCCTGACCGTCAAGGGCAAGACCGCCGTGGTCGTCGAGGGCGCTTCCGGCCTGACCTGCCAGGGCACCACCGACGGCAAGTCCTTCGACCTCAAGTGCCCGGCGGGCGCACTGCACGCGAAGGGCCAGGTCGCCTCCGTGGGCGCGGCCGAACTGAAGGTCACCTGGCAGGAAGTCGGCACCGAGACCTACCAGAAGAGCGAGCCGGGCAAGCTTCCCACGGGCCTCCCCACCGTCATCCCGAAGCCCTGACGCATACCGTACGGTCCCGCGCCTCGGGCGGTCGGGACCGTACGGTGGCGGTGTGCAGCCCACCGGGGGGCGACGGGCTATACCGATGCAGGAGCGGCACGCGACCTACGCGGTCAGAGTCTTTGCCGCGGACCCCGCCTCGTGACCGGCTGGTGGCACGCCCTGCCGGCCGAGACCCGCGCCGAGGCCGACGGGTACGTTCTCAGGGGCTGCCGCCAGGCCACGGTGTGCGCATGTTTCCGGCCTTGTTGACGATGCGTACGTAGAAGAGATTCGGTCCGGCATCGTCCGGGTTGATGTCGACGGCTGCTGTTGTGCAGTCCAGCGCAGTCGGCAAGCGCGGGCCCAGCCGAAGCAATCGTTACTTCTGAATCGTTCGTGTGAATCCTCGCGGTCTTGGTCGTGGCAGCCGTGTGTCGATGGGCAGAATCAGTGCTGGCCAGCCGCAGGCGGGCCCGGCGACGCTGTCCGTCCGTGCCTCCCGCACTTGAGGCCGCAGTTCGTCCGGGTCCGGCCCGAGGCTGCCCGCCGATCACCCAGACCCCGTGATCATTCGCCTCTCCGTGCCACCCAGACCCCGTGGCAGTGGAGAGACTTCCACCGATCACCGCGCCCCCGTGATCATCTCTGCCTCCTTGGTGTACACGGCCCGTTGCCGTGGCCCTCGGTGTTGCCCCGGCATGTGCATACGAGTCGGAGTCCTGCCGTGGGTCCCTGTCCCGGACCGCCTTGTCTCATCTCTCCCTTCAGCCGCACCCGTACTGAACGCTTTGGCCCCATGCGTCATGGCAACTGGTTCTGACCTACGGATGTGCAACGTCCGCATGGGTCGAGAAGGCTGCCCGAGTCCAGCCCTCAGCGGCCGTTCCCGACCTCCTGGGGTATTAGAGCGTGACCGAATCACCGAAGCCAGCCGTCCTGCCCGTGACGGTTCGGGCCACCAGTGCCTGGTTCGTGGGAGCAGCGGCCGCGGCCCTGCTCCATGCACACCTTGAGGGGTTGAAAACAGCCGGGATCATCGGGGACTTCCTCCACGACACCCCCGCCGGTGAACACGACACGGACTTCCACATCCGCTGGCCGGTCGCAGACGACGTACCGGTACGAGTACGCCTGACCGTGCGGGACGTTCCGGAACAGGACGGATCCCGCTACGAGTTGACGGCCGAGGCCGAGGCCGATGCCCATGCCGATCGGCCCTGGGACTGGGCATGGCTCTCACCGCTGGCCGTGTTCGGGCCTCCGGGCCTGCTCCGGGACATCTGTGACCAGTCCACCGCGGCCCGCTTCACCCCACCGAACCCGGTGCCCAGAACCGCCGGGATGCGCGACTGGTTACGGGAAACCTCCGCGAGTCCCTCCTCGACCAGCGTCCTTGTCCATGACGGCGACGGTGCCACTTGCTCCGACGTCCACGTACGCGAAGGCCGGGCGCCCGGCCTGATGGGCCGGATCCTGGAGTGCCGTGTCCCCGGCGCGCAGCGGCAGTCCGTCAACCGACTCCTGCAGTCGACCGGCGTGAAACTGCCCGCCGGTGGCGCCCTGATCCTGCCCTCCCGCCCGCCCCGGCCCCCGATCAACGCCGAGACCCTCGCTGTCAAGGGAGACCTGACCCGCGATCCCGCGCCACTCTTCGATGCCGTCCTCCGCTACGCGAGCGAGCCCTGGCCGGCGGGCGGCCGCGTCCTGGACCGGGTCCACCACCTGCGCACCACCCGGCTCGCGGAATCCGATGGGGGACGTCCGAGCCGTACCCTGGCGAACCTGGAGGAGCAGCGGCCGCGGATGGAGGCTCTCACCACGCGGCACGCCGAGGAGCAGGCACTGACACGCACCTTCGGGGGCGCGCTCGAGGATGCGCTGAGGGCAACTCGTGACGCGGAGGGCCGCGAACGAGCCGTGACCGAAGAACTCCGGGACGCACGAGCACGGTTCGCCGCCCTCGTCACAACGGCCCGCTCGGGCGCCCTGGCCGCCGCCCTGCACACCGTCGGCCGACGCCTCCAAGCCGCAGAACGGGATGCGGAGGCCGCAGAGGAACTACTCGACGCGCAGACCGTAGAGATCATCCACCCCCGCTCACGGCTCGCCGCTCCCTGCCCCGCCTCCGCCCGGCCACTGACCGCGGTCGTACCGAACAACTGGGAAGAACTCGCCCACCAGACACGCCACGAGTGTGTCCATCTCGTCCTCGCGGACATCACCGAAACCACCCGCCCCCTGCGCGGCCACCCCCTCGAGCAGGTCTGGATCCGCCGCACCTGGCAGACCCTGGGCGCCCTGAACAGCTACGCCGCGGCGAAGACGGCACACGGCCCCCAACTCCTGCCGCACCTGACCGCCTATCTGCGCTGGCCAGACGCCGCCACGCTCTTCCCCTCGACCCGCCACGCCCCCCGCGAATCCACACGCCTCATGGCCAGTCCCCGCCTGCACGAGGCCCGTTGCTTCCCCGTGCCGCGCACCATCCACCCTTCGGGCCGGGTCTTCATGGGCGAGCACATCCGCATCGGCTCCGGCCGCCCCCCGGCCCCGCGCCTGCACCTCTATGACGACACCGGCGGCCGCACCGGACAGATCCACATCGGATACATCGGTACGCACCTCCCCAGCCTCCGCACCAACTGAGCCCGGCCGTCCCACGCCTCGGCTCAGGGGCGGTCGATGGAGTCCGTGTCGAAGGTGCCGGCGGCGATCTGCGCGGCGAGGTCGGAGAGTTTGATCCGGTGGCTGCGGGCGTGGCGGCGCAGTGCGGTGAACGCGCCGTCGGGGTCGGTCCGCCAGCGCTCGGCGAGGATGCCCTTGGCCTGCTCGATGGTGATGCGGCTGTTCAGTGCCGCTTCCAGCTGCTGGTGCTCGGCGATCTGGCGGTCGATGGTGCGCTGCTGGAGGATGGCGATCGTCGCGACGTCGGCGAGGGTCTGGGCCAGGCGTACGTCGGCTGGGGTGAGGGTGCGGGTGTCCTGGTGAAAGAGGTTGAGGGCGCCGATGACATGGTGGCGCAGGCGCATGGGCAGGGCATGGGTGGTGGCGAACCCGGCCGCGCGGGCGCGGGCGGCGAAGGCGGGGAAACCGACCGTGGCCGCAGGGGTGTTGAGGTCGACATTGAGCCAGATATGGCCGGTGCGGTGGCATTCGACGCAGGGGCCCTCATCGTGCTGGAGGGCGAAGAGTTCCAGCAGCCGCGTGTGCTCGTCGGAGGCGGCGATCAGCTGGAGGGTGTCGCTGTTGTCGACGAGCATGACGCCTGCGGCGGAGACGTCGAGGAGCTCGACGCAGCGTTCGCACAGTCGCTGAAGGAAGTCGATCAGGTCGAAATCGTCGAGCACCGTGTCGACGGCTTCGATGACGACTTCCAGGACGCGGGCTTCGCGGTTCATGGCCTTCACTCCTTCGTTCGGCCAGATGCGTCCGGCTCCGGTAGTTCTCGAAAATGCACCCGCCGGGCCACCACGTCCGCGGCGACGTCGGCGACGGGGCGGGCATGGCGGTAGGAATAGGCGCGCAGGAGCAGCAGGGCCTGGGGCAGGGTGACGTTTGCCTGCACGCTGATCATTCCGGTGGCCTGGTGGACGGCCGCACGGTGGAACTGGGCGTGCCCCTCCGGGGTGGCGGAGGTCTGCGGGTCGGGGGGTCTGTCGAGGATCACGGCGAGCATGGCGGCCGCCAGGATCCGGGCGTCCAAGACGGCCCGGGCCGTCATCGGGCCGGGGGCGGCACGCTGGAAGGTCACCGTGCCCAGGCATGCGCCGCCCAGGTGCAGTGGCATGCAGAACACGGCCCGCACGCCGAGCGCGACCGCCTCGCCCAGCAGCATCGGCCACCGGCCCGCTTCCACGGTGCTCAGTTCGGGCTCACTCACGGCGGTGAGGCGGGCAGCGGCGTCCCAGGCAGGGCCCTGTCCGAGCGTGAACTGCAAGTCCTCGAAGTCCGCGCTGACACCGGGCGAACACCACACCAGCTCGCTGAACCCCTGTGCCGTGGTCAGGGAGACCGCGAGGCCGTCGAAGCCCAGGACGACGGCGCAGCGGGCCGGATCACCGCCGAAGAAGTCCGAGCTGCCCGTTTCGGGCCGCAGCTGGGCGAGGACCTGGGCCATCTCGTCACTACCCGGCATGTGCCTCACCTCCCCGCCCCGACTCGCGGGCCGCGAGGTTGCCTCCAGCTTAGACCCCGCTCAGGGCTGGGCTGGCCGTCTCCGGTCTGCCGGAAGCGCTGGGACGGCGGCCGTCTCGGTCCGGTGTCAGGGGGGAAACGTCACTTCAGACGCGTTCGGGTGAATGCGCTGCGTCACGGAGGTGCCGGGGCCGCCGGAACCGCCGCGAGTACCGCCGTACCGGCGCCCGCTCTGCCCCCCGCAGTCCACCGGCTGTCCCTTCCAGCCCGGGCCCTGTCAATGCCCCGCCCGCGCTCCGCCCCACAGTTGCCGGCCCTTTGGCCCGGCCGACGATGCCGTCGCTTCCTACGGAATGCAGACTGGCGCCGACGAGCGGGATTCCGTCGAGGACCTCCGCCGTCCGCCGAGGGCTGCCGCGGGGTTCAGGCGTCCGGGAGCGGCGTCGGGCGGGCCATTGAGGAAGTTGGTCGCCTTTGAAAAGCGTTTCGTCCCGGTGGGTCGTTTTGTATCGCCGGGCTGCGAGGCAGCCGGGGCGGCCGCCCACCGGCCTTCGACAAGTAGGTCTACCAGCACCGCAATGTGGTGGAACGGTGCTTCAACCGCCTGAAGCAGTGGCGTGGCATCGCCACCAGAGTTCGCATCCGCTCCTGATGCGGGCGTGACACTTCGACGACAACTCCTAGGGCCTGTCTGACAATCCGCGTCGGGTCAGGCCGGGCGAGGCGGACCCGACGGGAAGGGGCAGACAGGCCCCAGGACGGACCCTACGGCCGTGCCGTCCCGTCCGGCACCGGCGTGGCCTGGTGGTAGTAGAGCCGGAACTCCCCGGCGGCGTCGCGGCGCCAGATCGACGAACGGCGGGCATGCCGGTCCTCGATGCGGGTCTCGTAGGTGAGGTGGACGATCCCGGGGGCGAGGACCGTGCCCTCGAAGCGCTCTGCGGTGATGGGCGTGCTGCTCTCGGCGCCGCCGTGGAGCGTGGACAGGGCAGCGACCATCTCCGCATGCGTCCACCGCCGCCCGGAGGCGCCGACCTCGATGAAAGCGGGGTCGAAGAGGGCTTCGGCGAGGGGGCCGGAGAGGCGAACGGAGGGGTCGTGGAGGCGTCGCTCCCGGACGATCGCCTCGGTGACGTCCGGATGCTGCGGAGGCGCCTCGGGCGCGGGTCGGTCGTTCTGGATCATGGCGACATGATGCCCGGTCACGGCCAGCGGTCCCTCGCGGCCGGGCGGTCTTCAGCGGCGGCGGGCTCTAGCTGATGATTGATCTTGTGGTGGTCGTGGTGAGCTGACGGATACGGCGTGGGAGCGGATAGCACCTCTGCTGCCGGGGGTTGACGGTCGTGGGCGGCCGTGGCGGGATCACCGGCAGGTGATCAACGGGGTGCTGTGGCGGTTGCGGACCGGTGCCCCGTGGCGCGACCTGCCGGAACGCTACGGGCCGTGGCAAACGGCCTATGAGCGGTTCGCCGGCTGGGAGACGGACGGCGCCTGGGCTCGCCTGCTTGAGCAGGTCCAGGTCCGGGACGACTGTGTCGGAGCTGTGGAGTGGACGGTGTCGGTCGACTCCACGATCAGCCGGGCTCATCAGCACGCCACCGGCGCCCGCAAAAAGGGGGCGGTGGCGGGGGACGAAGTGGAAGATCCGGCACGCGAGGCGGCTGGCGAAGCGCTCGGCCGGTCCCGCGGCGGGCTGATCACCAAGGTCCACCTCGCCTGCGATGGCCGAGGCCTGCCCCTGGCCGTCGTCGTCTCGCCCGGCAATGTCAACGACTCGACCGTCTTCGACGCCGTCCTGGAGGAGCTGAGGGTGCCCCGGGCCGGCTCCGGACGGCCCCGCTGCAAGCCCGACGCGGTCATCGCGGACAAGGCGTACTCGTCCCGCGCGATCCGCCAGGTCCTGCGCAGGCGGGGCATCCGCACGATGATCCCGGAGCGGGCGGACCAGAAGGCCAACCGCCTGCGGCGCGGGCAGGCGGGCGGCAGACCGCCGGCCTTCGACCGCGAGCTCTACAAGGCCCGAAACGTGGTCGAACGCTGCTTCGGCCGCCTGAAGCAGTTCCGCGGGATCGCCACCCGCTTCGACAAACTCGCCGTCCGCTACAAAGCTGGAGTCCACCTTGCCGCACTCATCCGCTGGCTACGCGAACCTGCCCAAGATCCTTTGTCAGACAGGCCCTAGGTCATCAGCGGGTGGGAAGCCTTGCCCCGCCCGCTGCGCCGGCTCAGGGGCTGACGTGTTCGTACACGCCCCCCGTGAGGGTGCCGCAGCACCGCTCGGTGGCCGTTGGGGGTGGGGTGCGTCGGCATCACAACGGCGGCACCGGCTGCAATGCCTTCTTCGACTGCGGCGGCCAGATGTGAGACCGCCAGGGTGGCACTCACTTGGGCGACCCTGTGCACTGCCTCGTCCGGACCGCAGAACAGAAGGAAGGGCCCGACGCTCGCCAGGTGCACACCGGTGACGTCAAATCGGTCGGCCGCCTCGTCCGTCAGGGTCTGTGGTCAACGCCGTGGGGCCTCTCGCAGTCGTTGTTCTGGGCCCGGTGTGGCCGGCTCCGGACGGCGCCGGCCACACCGGGTCTACGGACGGTCAGCCATCGCCGCGGCTCTGCCAGGCTGCGCGCTGGCGCAGCGAGATCCGGTTGCCGTCGGGGTCGACAGCCTCGATGCGGACCCCGTACCCGTAGTCCTCCGGTTCAGGCTGGTCGAATGTCACGCCGCGGTCGCGGAGCACCTTGAAGTCTGCGCGCAGGTCGTCCGATTCGAGGAAGACCGGGCCGGGTGTGGTGCCGGGCCGAAGCTCGGCCGGCTGCCCCGAGGCCGCGGTGTGAGGCCAGAGGATGATGTCGAGCGGGCTGCCGGGGAGGCCCATGGTGAGGAAGCGTCCGTCAGGCCCCGGGTAGTCGACGCGCTTCTCCAGGCCGAGCTGGTCTGTGTAGAACCTCAGCGCGTGCTCCTGATCGGTGACATAGAGCGTCACGTACATGATGTTTGTCAGCATGGTGCTCCTCCAGCGGTTACCTGGGCCCGTCCGGGTCCGTCATCACTCATGACGGAGCGGATTCGGGGAAGGTGACAACATGTTCGAGACCGGCTCGGCGGACTCGGTGGCCCAGGCGTTCGAGTCCCAGCGTGATCGGCTGCGTGCGGTTGCCCACCGCGTGCTCGGGTCGCACGCCGACGCCGAGGACGTGGTCCAGGAGGCCTGGCTGCGGCTCTCCCGCCAGGACACGACCACCATCGAGAACCTGGCCGGCTGGCTCACCACCGTGGTCGGCCGGATCAGCCTCGACGTCCTGCGCTCGCGCCAGGCCCGCACCGAGGCATCCCTGGACCACCGTCTGCCCGACGTCGCGGTGATGCTCGACGACGCTCCGGCCCCGGACGACGACGCGGTGCGTGCGGACTCGATCGGGCTCGCGCTCCTCGTCGTCCTCGATTCGCTCCGGCCCAGCGAGCGGCTGGCGTTCGTGCTGCACGATCTGTTCGCGGTGCCCTTCGACGAGATCGGCCGCATCCTCGGCAAGTCCACCGCCGCCGCCAAGATGCTCGCGAGCCGCGCCCGCAGAAAGGTCCAGGCAACCGAGCAGTCGGCCGGCGCACGCCGGGAACAGCGCCAAGTGGTCTCCGCCTTCCTGGCAGCGGCCCGGGACGGCGACTTCGGGGGTCTGCTGCGCGTGCTCGATCCCGGGGTGCGGCTCACCGTTGACACCCCCGGCGGCGTGGTCGTCACCCTCGGCGCCACCAAGGTCGCCGCCGGCGCTCAGCTGGCCGCCAGCGCGGCTACCCAGGGCCGGGCAGCCCTCGTGGGCGGCCGTCCAGGAATCATCTCCTGGCGCGAGGATGGAACCCCTCTCTCCGTTCTCGCGTTCACCGTCACAGACGGCCGGATCACCGTTATCACAGCCGTGGTCGACCCGGCCAAGCTCGCGCGGATGAACCTGCCGGACCCGACGTGAGCAGCTGCCTCACGCCGCCCCTGTGACGCTCGACCAGGGCACCGCGTCCGGCTTCGCGCATGATCGGCTGGACAGCTCCTGGCGATCGGTGGTGCGGCATTGCGCCTTGTCGTGCGCGTGCCGCCCCGAGGGTGGCGCTGGTGATGTCGTTCGGGACCGAACCCCCGGGGCCTGAAGGGTTTGAATGTCCCCGCTGCGGGGGGTTGGTGAGGTTCGACGTGCCTGAGTTGGACCGTGAAAGAGCTGGCTCTGTGTGCGGTGAAGCGGGGGAGTGGGCGCCCGTGGCTACTTCGGGGTCCTGGCGGGAGCGAGGGTTTCCAGGCAGTGGTGGACTTGTGCGGGGTCGATGTCCTGGCGGGCGGTTTGTCGGCGTGGGGGATTCGTCCAAGCAGAGGGCGCGTATGAGGTCGGGGAGGTGTTCGGGCGAACTCGCTCCGGCCGGGGCCCTGCCCCTGACCTGGTAGACGTCCAGAGAGCCCTTCCTCGCAGAGCTCGAGCGTCCGCACTGCGGTCCAAAAAGGCTGCCTGGCATCGAAATCTGGGGCAGCTGTCAGCCGTACATGAGACGGTGATCGCGATCAGGACGCGGACCCGACGGCGGAGAGGCGGCCCTACCCGTATGCAGCTGACTCGCACGCACTGGATACTCATCGGCGTCGTGGTCGCAGGAGCCGTGGCCATCGCGGGGATCGGTTTCGCCGGTTCGTACGCCGCGGTGTGCGCGCTTCCGGTGCAGAAGGGGTTCGGGAACTTCTCGCTGGTGTTCCCGATCGGTATCTACTTGGGCATCTGTGTGCTGCTGGCGACCTGCTGCTGACGTGGATCCGGATCCCGTTCCCGCTGCTGCGCCAATGTACATGGGAATGGGCAGTCTGAGCGGCGGCAGTGGTATCCGTCATCCCCGCAAGCAGGATGGTGTTAACGAAACCGCAGCAGATATGACGTGTCCGACGGGAGGCATTCTGAGTATGGTGGGCAGTCGATTTCAGCGGGTAATGGGCCCGCGAGGATCCTGTCCGGACCGGAGATTGCATGCTTTCTGGCTGAGGTACACCTTGTAGTAGTACCTGTAAGAAACTCTGTAGCCAGTGGCGTAGCCCATTTCGTAGGCAGTGATTGGACGGAACAGCGGAGGGCCCCAGCGGGAACAGCTCTGGCCGGCCCTTTTTGCGGCTAGCTCACCCGCCTGGTAACCATCACAGTGGCCTCGCCAATAGGGCTGGTTCGACTCCATGTAGCCGCATCCCGACCAAGGGGGTTCCTGTGCAATAATCTGGGGATTGCGGTGCTGCAGCGCCCCCTCCACAGCAGGTGCGGTGGTGCCCGCTGCCGAGGCGGACGGAAATGTTAGGGCGGCGCACAGTAAGATCCCGGCGGCGGGAAAATAGCGCGAGCGGCGCATCTTTGTCTCCCCTCTTGGCGGCTGGTCGGGATGACGTCGCAGAGTCGACCCGGCGTTCACCGTGGCTCATAGATGGCGGCATCAGTTAAAGCCTAAATCGGGTACCCAGTTAGTGCATCCTGGGTCGCGGCCTAAAGAGCATTCGGGCGTTTCGATAGCGCGTAGTCGTCGCAGGCGCCAGGCTGTGTGGGTCAGATGCTACGCGGTGGTGGATGTCCTTAAGGGGGTCGAACGCGACGCCGTGGTGGCCGGTGGACACCCCGCCTGCGTCGCAAGCTGGCCGTGATCCCGTTCCAGCCCCTGCGCAGCCATTCCTTCGGGGAAGAGCATCACAAGTCGGTCCGAAGCTGGCGGAAGAAAGCGTCGCTGCGTTTGAGGTCGAACACGACATCGTCCTGCCCGACGCCTATCGGCAGTTCGTCACGCACATCGGCGGCTCAGGCGCGGAGCCGTTCTACGGCCTCATGCCGCTGGAGCGGTGTTCCCTGACGGTCATGAATCCGCGCGGAGAACCGGGGGCACCCCGCCGCTTCGAGGGCGCAGCACTCGGGTACAGACCGTCATCGTATGGCCCCGAAGATCCAACTCTTCGTAACAGCTCCACGGAAAGTTGAGCCAGAACCCGTTCTCGCGTACAGGCCACACGCCGGGACGCTCTCGTGCTGTCACGGTGCGGCCCCCGGCGCGACTCCGGTGGTCAGGGCCGCACCTCGTACTCCCGAAACCTCCGGTCAGCGATCGGACGCCCAAGAACATCCAGGCTGGAGCCGAGCATTGGCTCATAGGGCCGCTCCGATGGCCGCGCCAGCCACCAAGTGGGATCTTGCTCGTGTCATCGCCGGTGTCCTGCCGCGTGAAACAGCGAGGGCGACCCTCCGCCTTGCGATGCACCGCGCCTGACGCCAGGCGCTGATCCACCGGGGATTAGGGGACAGCCCTTAGCCACCCGGACAGCATCGAACCCCTCGGGGCCTCCTGAACCCCCGCACAATTGCCTCGGCCCCGGCACCCCTCGGGAGCCGGGGCGGAGGCAATTCACGACACGGCCTCACGCCCATCGAAAGCGCCGTGCAGAATGTGCGCCATGGCAGACGCAGCAGCGCTATACGCGCTGATCGGAGCAGTCGGCGGGGCAGTCCTCGGTGCGGGGGGCGCAGTCCTCGGGCCGCTACTGCTGCATCGACGGCAGGCGGAGGAACGGCGCGAAGCGCTGCTGCGACAGGAGGAGCGGGAACAAGCGCAACAGCGTCGCGAGGAGGGTCTCCTGCAGCGCCAGCAGCAGTTCGAGTTACAGGTGGCCGAACTGGACAGACAGGCAGCTGCCGGCCGGGAACACGCCCTTGAGGTACGCGCCCGGCAGCTGGCCGCGATGGAACGCCTGAAGCACATGCGCTCGACCACGCGCGCATGGCATCTCCTCCTTTCGGATACCTTCCATGAACTGATGACCGGTCGGCCTGTAGCCGCTGAGGCGTTCTCGGAGGCGTGGCACGCTGCCAGGGACGCCGTGAACGAGTCCTTCGACGAAGCGCTCCACGACGGCCTCTGGTTCGCGCACAGCCGCTCCGCCCAGCTTTTGATAGGCCGCGGCTCGCTGAACCGGGCCCTCACGCGCAATGGCCACGGGATCGACGTGACCACCCTCGGGCAGGCCCTCTCATCAGCGACCTACACCATCGCCAACTGCGTGGAGGCCGGGTACCCGCTGTCCGAGGACCTGATCGAAGAAGCACGGAGCGCACTACGCCACCTCAATGTCGCCAGAGAATCACTGCGCGCGCACATCACGGGCAGACTGGCCTCGCTCGGTGTGGAGGTAGATCACCACCTTGAGCACAGCGGGGAGGACGGCTGAGTTCCTGACCCGCCCCGGTCAGAGAAGACCCTGGGCGAGCCACTCCGAACAGCGGCTAGCCCGCCCTGGCCGGAGCGCTGGGCACGGTGGCGTCGGCTGAGGTCTGCACGGGGGCTGCTCTGCGAGGCCGTGACTGGCCGATGGCCGTGACCGATCCGTCCGGGGGAGTGCTCAACATCGGCTCCGGCAGCATCCACGTCACACCGGATCGCTTCCACTGTGAGGCAACGAACCAGTCGTCGTGCCGCTGGGAGACGTGGCGCCGCGTGCGGCACGGCGCGCCGCCTGGTCTGCCGCGTCTGATTCAGTACTCTCGATCCAGCAGGCCAGGGACGGCCTGGAGGCGAGCGATCCGCCCGGGCGGAGTCGCAGATGTCTCAAGGGTGCGATGCCCAGTCCCGCACCATGCGTTTCTCGGTGTCCGTGCGTGCCTTCCTCCACGGCTGCCGCCCGGGGGCAGCCGGAGCAGGAACCTCATGCCGCACACGACCGACCAGCGGATCAGCAAGGAACTCGCGCGTCTTCTGTATCTGGGACGACTCCAGACAAAGTGCAGCCGTCCGACCCTAGATCCCACCGACCGCGGTCAACTTGCCTTCCAGGCTCTCCTCTTCGAGTGTCTGATGAGTACCCGTGAGCACCCGCATCCGTTGGAGCAGCCGCGTAGGAGCGCGATGGCCAGCATCAGCGGATATCTGAACGTCGTCTGCCACCAGCCCGGCCATCTGGAGATGCACACCAACACGGCCTGCCGCGTCGCGAGCCGAATCCTGCCCTTCCTCCACGAAGACCACGGTGTGTGCGGGATCCCGGGCCTCCGACTGATCGACTTCAACTGCCGACGGGTGCGCCTGATCCACCTCCCTACGGGCGGACGCCTCGACCTTGTGGACGCGCACCGATGGCGCGGCATGGATATCGCCCGCATGATCTTCCGGCAGGAGACCAGCTGGCATCAGGAAGAGGGGCGTTCGCCGCTGTGGCGGCACGAGGTTCTCACCGACGAAGAAGCCGCGCACTGCGAGTGCTGGGGGTACACCGCAAGCACCCCGCTGCGCAGCGCACTCCTGATGCGCTCCATGCCACTGTGGTACCGCTTCGACCTCAGCCCTGCCTGGGTCACTGGTCACCCCACCCGCCCGCACCGGCTCGTCTGGGACGCCCGCTCCGACACTGAACACGATCAGGTGGTCGAGCTGCTGACGCGTTCCGCGGCCCGCATCCCGGGAGCCGTCTACCACGAGAAGACGCCCTGCTCAGGGACCCTTCAGCTCGGCTCCGGCAGCGCACAGCTGATCAGCAACTGCTAGCCCCCCGTCCATCGGCCTCGTGTCGGGGGTGCTGTCCTGCAGCAGGTCCAGGTAGCAGCGCCGGCGGGCCGTCGCTCTCCGCTCGCCGCCCTGGCGCCGCTGGTCCCGGGCCGGGACTGGGTGCTACAGGTGGAGGTGTCCCGGATCGCGGGCGTGGGGCGCGCCGCGGAAGGCCTGCACCTCGACGGTGCGGTGGTGGAAGGTGATCGTCGTCTTCAGCCCGAGTTCGGCCATGGTCTCCAGCAGGGTCGTCTGCACGGCGGCCGGCTGCTGCCCGCGCAGGCGTTTCTCGCACCGCTCCCGCTGCGCGGTCGTAGACAGGGCGAAGGTGCTCTACTTCCAGACGAGGACGTCGATGCGGATGGTGTGCAGCTTCCGGTCGACCTGCGCGACGGTCACCCGGGCGTAGCGTTGTTCGCTGCTTTTGACGCACAGGACCATACCCTCGGTGACGTCGTCGTCGGCGATTTGGCCGTCGAGATAGCCGGGCTGTTCGCACGCCGCTTTGGTGGGCGCCGCCTGTACCTTCAGGTAGTTGACCCACAACGTTCCGTCGTTCGACAAGTACACGTCGCTGGGAAAGATGGTCTGCGTGTATCCCCAATTTGGCGCGTCCCTCGGCAACTCGTCCAGTTCGATCCTGTAGCCGCCCTGGATCAGTAGGCCGTCTTGCGCGCGTCGCACGCTCGGTGAATCGGCGCCGGGTTGCGGCGGGGTGGTCGACGGGACGGACGTGGGTGTCGGACCCGGTGTCTCGGCCGCACCGGGTGCGGGTGCGTGTGTGCTCGGAGCGACGGGCCGAGATGTGCTCGGGACGACGGGCCGAGATGTGCCCGGGACGACGGGCCATTTGGCTACCACGCCCCCGATGACGGCGGCCAAAACCGTGGCGGCTGCCGGGACGGTCAGGGTCGGATTCCGCCACCACGGTCGCCGAGCGGGAGCCGTCGTCCGATCGCCCGCCGACTCGGACGCCGCGGTTCCCGCCTGGCTGCCATCGCCCGTCCCCTGCAGTTCTTGCGTCATGACCCCCCGCTCGCTCGTGGCCGAGATGCCCTCTCCATTCCCGCCAGGCGTCCAGGTAACCGCCATTCCCGTGAACGCAACGTGAGGAGCTCGTCACTCAACGGGCGGCAGACCGGGACCGGCGTTCGGCATCGATTCAGCATCGGCCTTCGGCATCCCATGCGATCAGCGGGTCCCGCGCGTCTTTGAAGCCTCGGCAAGAGCTGGCTCGGCTCGGATTGTTGGTCGTGTAAATGGCTCCGCATGATGGCTCGGCCTGCGGCGACGGGCGATGCGCGGCATGGCGACGGGGAGGGCGATTTCCGCGGAGGTGAAAGTGGCTTGCCGACCTCGATGCCGCGTGGGTAGCGTCGCCGCCTGTGACCCCAACTCTGCGCACCGGGCGGCTACTGCTGGAGCCGTATATCCCTGAGGACGAAGAAGACTTCGTTGCTCTGTTCCAGGACACCAGGGTGTCGCAGTGGATGGGTGATGGCCCTGTTTCTGAAGCAGCGGACCGGGCCCTGTTCGGGCGGATCTTCACGCAGGTCTACGCCCGGGAACTGTTCGACGTCTGGGCTGTCCGTCGGGACGGACTCCTGGTCGGGCATGCTGAGATCAAGCCGACCGACGTCCTCGGAGGTCACGAGATCATCTACGCCCTGGCGCCGGCCGCATGGGGGTTTGGTCTGGGGACCGAGGTGGCAGAGGCGATCGTCGCCTATGGCTTCGACACCCTCGGGCTGACCAAGGTTTACGCCACCGTAGCTGCACCGAACAAGGCCTCACTGACCCTTCTGGACGGAATCGGTTTCGAGCATGTCCGGGACATCACAGAGGACGACGGCAGCACCACCCGCGTGTTGGCCCGTCATCTGCCTGCGAGCGACAAGTCGCCCCTCGCCCGGTAAAGGCGAGCAAGCCGCTGCCCGTGAAACCACCCGAGTAGCCGGTCAGGCAGCGCGGGTTGGGTACTGGGTCCAGGCTCGGATGGATGAGTCGGGGGCGAAGGTGGTCTTTGGTTCTGAGCGGGTGTTGCGTCAGCGGATGGAGGCGGCGATGGTGGAGTTCGGCTCGTCGTGGGCGTGGTGGCCGGTGCCCTTGAGGGCGAAGTGGCGCAGTGCCGCGAACTCCGACTCGATCCGGTTCAGCCACGAGCCGTAGGTCGGCAGGAAGACCAGTTCGATGTCGTTGTCGGCAGCCCAGGTGCGGACCTCGGCGTGCTTCGGCGGGGAGAAGTCGTCCAGCACCACATACGGCTTCCCCCCGGGCCAGCGGTCCCGCAGGGGCTTGAGCAGGCCGAAGAACTCGCGCTACCGCTTGCCCCGACGGATCCGGCAGCAGATCTTCCCGGTGGCCAGGTCGAGCGCGGCGAGCATGTGCATCACACCGCCGTACCGGTGGTAGCTGGCCCGCAGCCTGCGTGGCCTACCGGCCGGACGCCACGCTCTGCCCCTACGGGGCATCAGGTTCAGCGGGCCGAACTCGTAGACGCAGATTACCCGCCCGTCGGCCGGCAGTGTGTCGTACAGCGCCAGGACCTGGTGCATCTTGGCTATGAAGTCCGGGTCGTTGGACGCCTTCCAGGTAGTCGTGGCCTGCCAGGAGACCTTGCTCTCCCGCAGGATGCGCCGCAGGGTTTCCCTGATGACGTCGCGCACGTAGTCCTCGCTGGCCTGCATCGGCGAGGTGATGTCCTTGACCGTCCGACTCTGGGCGGACATCAGCACCACGATCGCCCGCCGCAGCCGAACCGGATCCTTCGCAGTCCGGCTGATCCGCTGCGGCCTGCGGCCCTCGTCCATGCTGGCCGGCCGGACGAAGACACCTGGTCGACGTCCCACCACCACCTCCGAGATCAGGTCCTGAAGACAGTCTGCTGACCACCGGGCGGCAGATCCGGCCAAGGATGCGAGCCGAGCCACGAGCCCGCTTTGGCGAACCTGGGAGTGCCCCCGCAGGGATGCACCCCCGGACGGGCGCTCGGTACCCCGTACTGGCAAGCCAGCGGTCCTGTACTCACCGCGCCCACCCACAGCGCGCGGTATTGGGTCTGTGCGGGTGGCTCCGGGAGTTGTGGGGCGGGTCGAAGGTGTGCGTCGCGGGCGGATTGGGTGGGATGGGGTATGGCGAGGAGCCCGCCTGCAGCCGCGGCCAACGGCACCCGCTCACCAGCCCGCCGCCCGTGTCGGTCACGTGTTGCGATGGTCGTGGGTGTCCTGGCGGAGTTGGTTGGTGTGGCGGGTGAGGACGTCGATGCGGTCGGCGAGCTCGGCGTCCTCAGGGCGGAGGTGGTTGCGGGTGTCGGCCAGGGGGCGCACAAGGCGGGCTGCGTCGTTGTCGGCGAGGGCCAGGTTCAGGTCTCCGATGGCGGTCTCGGCGCCGGCCGGGAGGCTGGTCAGGGCGGTGACCTGGCCGGCGAGGCGACGTAGGTCGGCCGCGTTGGCGCGGGCCCAGGCGTTCACGTTGCGGTCGGCGGCGCGCGAGTCGCGGGTGGCTTGGACGCGTTCCTCGCCGGTACTTCCGGCCTTGCCGGGGCGCAGTCGGAGGTAGCGGCGTTCGGCTGCCTGGCGGCTGGCGACTCCGAGGGGGCCTGCGAGATCGGCCCAGCTGGCGCCCTGGCTGCGGGCGGTTTCGATCAGGCCGCTCTCCCAGCCGGCGAGCTGCTCGCGGACCTCGCGCAGCATCATCA
>NZ_LGDB01000214.1:0-58788 GCF_001279655.1 Streptomyces sp. WM6372
GGTGTGGTTCCAGCCGCTCTCGCGGGAAACGATGTTGTTGAAGGCCGCGAACTGCGCCGGGTCCTTGATCATCTGCTGGGCGATCGCCTTGGCGCTCGTCGGGGCCGCCTGGGCGGGGACCGTGGCGAGCATCGAGCCGGCGACGCCCAGGGCGACGATGGAGCCGGCGAGGGTCTTCTTCGAAGCGGCGATGCGGCGGATGACGGAGTTCGACACGGATGAACCTTCCACAGGGAACAAGGGCGGTCGCCGCATGCCAGAGGCATGCGTGAGCCACTCACGCGGTGGAGAGGGGTTCGTCGGCGGCGGGTGAGAACCCGTACCGCCTGGCGACTCATCCAGTTCTACCGACGCCCCGAGTCCGTGGCAACGACGTGTCCTACTAGCGGCCCTCGCAGTGCGGGCCCCACGAGCCACAGGGGGGTCGGCAGCGATCCGTGCAGGTGAGAGCCCCTGCCACCGCGGCGATAGCGGGGCGGCAGGGGCTACTAATCCGGTTCGTATGTGACGTGGGCCCTATGGGGCGGCTCACCCCGAGCACGCCCGAATCTCACCGAATGTCATCGTTCGCACACCGTTGAGGGGCCCGATCGGATACCGGAAGGGCCTCGCAGCGGCGTGCGGTGGGGGGACAGCTCTAGCGGGGTTCCTGGGCGGCCATCCGGCATGCGCCGCTGGCGGCGCCGCCCGGCACTCCGGCCGCCGTCAGGCCGCTCACGCAGCCCTGGAGGTCGCCGCTCACGCCGCGGGTGCACGCTGTCGTGACGTCGTCGGTGGCACCGGCCTGGGTGGCCATGTTCGTGCAGGCCGGGATGTCCGCCAGGGCGGCGGGGGCGGCGAGTGTGCCGCCGAGCGTGAGGGTCAGGCCGGCGAGGACACCGGCGACGCGGGTCGACGTACGCATGGGTCGCACCTGCTTTCCGGGGTGGTCACGCGGCCCGGCTCCTGCGATGCCCGAGCCGTGTGGGAACGGCGCCGAGCGGCGCTCGGCGGGGCTTCCCTTCCAGCGTGCACGCACAGGACCGGCTCGCGCCTCCCGGAGGGGGCGCGACGGCGTGGGGCCGGCCGTACCCCGCGGCCCGAGGCGGCCATCCGGGCGGGCTCAGGACCCGTACGGCATGGCGGCCCGGGACGGCGGCGCCCTGCGGCGCATGCTGGTGTCTCCCGCCTTCAGGAGAGGCCTGTGAGTGATCCCAGCCCCCGACTGACCGCGAGGCCGGCGCCCGCCCCGGCCGGCGATGGAGTTCCCGCTCCCGGAGTCATCGGCATCGGGCTCGCCGCGGTGCTGACGTTCGCGCTCGCCCAGGGCTCGTGGCAGTGGTTCGCCACGTTCATCGGGGTGACGCTCCTTGCGGTGATGCTCGCGTTCCAGCGACGGGCGGAGTGGACGCCGGAAATCCGCTCGCCGTACCTGCGCGGCCTGGTCGCGTACGCGCTGGTCGTCGGCCTGTGCACGGCGGTCGCGCTCGCCCCCCTTCTGCAACGCCGGGCCTGGCTGTTCCCGATGCCGGGCACGCGCAGCGAGTGCGTGTTGCGGGGCAGGTACGAGGCCCTCCAGGTGGAGGCCGCGCTGGGGAACCTGGCCGGCGATGACGGCGCGGCCCTGGCGTTCGTACAGCGGGACGAGGCCCGCAACGCCGTCGCCGAGTGCCTGGCGGCCACGACGACCCTGTGGCTCCCCCTGTACGGGGTGGGGGTGGCCGTGCTGGTGGGAGCGGGGGCTTGGTTCCGCGACCGGGCCCAGGCCCGGGCCCGGTCGCGCCTCGTCGGCTAGGCCGCCGCAGCCTGCCGGCTCAGCCTCGATCAGGAGACCGTCACTCCCAGAGCGCAGTAGGCGATTGCCCGGACCGTGGCATTCCCGGAATCGGTGGGGTTGAACGCCTGTACCATCCACGCGTTTCCCAGACCCGAGCCGCCTGAATCGGCTCGCTGGGAGACGTTCACCGTCAGGCCGAAGCTCGAAACGAACCCCCCTGACACCGCCTTTTGGCCCTCAGGGCACACAGCGGTGCTACCGCTTGCCGTGCCGGGGGCGACCGTCCGCTCCTGGTCGACGACCCGGAGGAGCGCGAGAGGTGTCCCGGGCGGCCCGGCGGGGCCGGCAGGGCCGAGTGGCCCTTGTGCTCCCGCGGGGCCGGCGGCCCCTGGTGCTCCTGCCGGCCCGGCCGGTCCCGGCGCCCCGGCCGGCCCCGCCGGACCGGGTGCTCCGGCCGGCCCCGCCGGTCCCGGTGCTCCGGCCGCCCCCGCCGGACCTGGCGGTCCGCTGTACCCGCTGCCGCATTCGTTCTGGCTCGTCATGCCCCCTCGACCTTCGCCGCACGGGTCCGGATGCCCGGCCTGCAGGGGCGCCACCGGAGGGGGCTCCCAGGCCTGCGCCTGGGGCGCCACCCAACCTACGAGCGCCACGGACGCCAAGGCGCCGACAAGCGCGCGGGTTCCGAATCGGCGGTCTCTGCCCTGCTCGTTTCGCATGTGAACCTCCTTGTGTGCGCGGGCCCTGGAGGGGCTTCGAGCCCCACGATTCGTATCGTGAGATGGCGCGCTTTATGCAGCGGTGGAGGAGTGTCACTCCGTTGCGGCTCCACCGCCATGAAGAGGGCGGTGTTGGATGGCGCCATGGTCAGACGAAAGAGCGAGAAGAAGAAGCCGCCTCCGTTCGGCATGCCGAAGGGCATCGTCCTGCTGGCGACGCCGGAAGGCTGGCGCCACAGCGTCCTCACGGTGGAAGGCGGAATGCTCTGCGGGCGGCTCGCAGACGTGGCCGTCCACGCCGACCCGCACGAGGCGCGGACGGCTGCGGCCGCCATGGTGGCGGGACTCGCGCGGGACTTCCATCAGGCCGACGTCGAAGTGACGTGGGATCCTCCCGAGGAACCCTGGTCCTGGACCGGTCACGTCATCCCCGTCGCGAGGAGCGACACGCGCGCGTCTGATGCCTGAGGTTGAACGGCCAGCTCAGTGTCTGTTGTCGATGCGTGGTGTCGGTCGCGTGTCGGTGGCTGTCGGTCCCGTGTCGGTGGGGGTTGACACCTTTCGAGAGGTCCCGCCGGTGTCCGACCGGCTGTGAATTCGGGAAGGGGATCTCTCGTGCATGACGTAGTGATCGTGGGAGCTGGCCCGGTTGGTCTGTCCCTCGCCTGCGAGCTAGGCCTCGCGGGCTGTTCCGTACTGGTACTTGAGCGGGAGCCGGAGCCCCGGTCCCCATTGCGGGTGGCCCCGCTCGGGATGCGCGGCTTGTCCGCCGCTTCGGTCGGGGCGTTCTACCGCCGCGGGATGCTGCCCCCGCTGCTGGCGGCGGCGGGCGTCCACGGCGATTCCGGCGCGAGCCCCGATGCGGACGAGCCGTCACCCCCTCGTCGGGGTGGTCACTTCGCCGGCATGATGCTGGATCCGGCCAAGATCGACGACTCCGCCTTGCCGTTCCGGCTTCCCACCCCGGCGCCGGAGCTCCTGATGACGGACCTCGAAGCGGTCGAGACGGTGCTGTCGGAGCAGGCATCCAAGCTCGGCGTGGAAGTCAAGCGCGGGGTCACGGTCTCGGCCGTCTCCCGGAACGGCGAGAACGCCGTCGTCGCGCACGCCGGCGCGGACGCGTACGCCGCGCGCTGGCTCGTAGGCTGCGACGGCGGACGCAGTACGGTGCGCAGGCTCGCGGGCTTCGACTTCGGCGGCACCGAACCGCAGTTCACCGGCTACGTCATGCGCGCCGCCATCGCCGACCCGGAGAAACTCCGCCCCGGGTTCAACCTGACGCCGACGGGCATGTACATACGGATGCCCGCGGAAGGGCACGTCGGCATGATGGACTTCGACGGCGGCGCGTTCGATCGCTCGCAGCAGCCGACCCGTGCCCATCTCCAGGCGGTTCTGCGCCGTGTGTCCGGCACCGATGTGACGTTGGACGACGTCCACCTCGCCTCGACCTTCACCGACCGGGCGATGCAGACGACGACCTACCGGCAGGGCCGCATCCTGCTCGCGGGCGACGCCGCCCACATCCACTCCCCGCTGGGCGGGCAGGGACTCAACACCGGCATCGGCGACGCCATGAACCTGGGGTGGAAGCTCGCGGCGACCGTGCACGGGTACGCGCCGGACGGGCTTCTCGACACGTACACCCGCGAGCGCCATCCGATCGGCGCAGGGGTGCTCGACTGGTCGCGCGCCCAGGTCGCCGCCATGAAACCGGACCCGCATGCCCAGGCGATCCAGGCCGTGGTCCGCGATCTGATCGGGACCCGTGACGGAACGACCTACATGTTCGAGAAGCTGTCGGGATCGTGGATCCGCTACGACCTCGGCAGCGGCCATCCGCTGGCCGGCCGCAGCGCCCCGGACTTCCATCTCGAGGACGGCAGTCGCCTCGGCGACCTGATGCAGGACGGTCGAGGCGTCGTGCTCGATTTCAGCGTCGACCGCCGCCTGCACGGTTCGACGATGGGCTGGGAGGGCCGGATACGGTATGCGGCCGGGGCGGCGAGGGACGACCTCGGGTTGGGTGCCGTGCTGGTCCGCCCCGACGGCGTGATCGCCTGGGCAGGTGATCGCAGCCCTGATCCGCAAGCGTTCGAGCGGGCCGCGGGCCTTTGGTTCGGTATTCCTCGCACGGCCGACACCGTCACCGCGTAGGGCCTCGCCGCCGACCCGGGACGGGTAGCACCGGGTTCCGGTACGGACAACCCTGACGAAAGGCGGGGGGCGGAGCCGACGTTCGGCCGGGGCGGTCGTGCGCCCCGGATTCCTAGCGTCGGCGGCATGGACAACGAGATACGACCGGGAATGGCACGCGCGGCGGTCCTGACGCCGACCGCCGCCGCAATCGCGGGCGCGCTGGGCCTGCTGTGGCTCGCGCCGGACGGGCCGGTACCCGAGGACGGGGCCTCGGCCCACGGGTACCGTGCGGTGACCGGGTGGGTGGCGGACGGGCCGGAGTGGACGGGTGCGCTGCTGGAGGCCGCCACGGAGGGCACGCTCGTCGTTCTCGGGCTGCTGCTGGCCGCCGTGGGGTGGCGCGCGCTGCGGCGGCGGGAGGCCGACGGCATCGCCGGCACCGTGCTGGTCGGGCTGGGGACGGTGGCCGCATACGTACTGAGCGAGGCCGTCAAGTCGGTCGTCGACGAGGAACGGCCGTGCCGCGCCCTGCGCGACGCGGTGGCGGTGGCGGTGTGCCCGGAGCCGGGCGACTGGTCGTTCCCGAGCAACCACGCGACGCTCGCCGTGGCGCTCGCCGTCGGTGTGGCCGTGCTGCGGCCCGGCCTCGCGGCCGCGGCGCTGCCGCTGGGTGCGGTGGCGGCGCTGCTGCGGGTGGCGGTCGGGGTGCACTACCCGCACGACGTGCTGGCGGGGGCGGTGCTGGGCTGCTGCGTGGTGGCGGGCGTCCTGGTCGGCGTACGGCCGCGGGGGACGCGGGTGGTGTCAGGGCTGCTGGTCGCGGGGCGGGGTGGCGGGGGCAGGGGCGGCCGGCACGATGCCCGCTTCGTGCGCCACGACGGCGGCCGCGGCCCGGTTCTCCACGCCCAGCCGCGCCAGGATCGAACTGACGTGGGCCTTCACCGTCCCCTCCGCCAGGTGCAGCCGACGGGCGATGCGGGCGTTGGACAACCCGCCGCCGAGGAAGGCCAGTACGTCACGCTCGCGGACGGTCAGCGCCTCGACCCGGACGCGGGCGGCGCTGCGGCGATCCGCCCCGGGGCCGGACGCGCCGGACGCGAGGTGGGCGACGACGCGGGCCGCGACCTTCGGTGAGAGGTAGGCGGCACCGTCGGCGACCGCGTGCACGCCCGCGATCAGCTCCTCGGGCTCGCCGGACTTGACGAGGAAGCCGGCGGCGCCGCCGCCGAGGGCGCGCAGGATGTAGTCGTCCTCGCCGAAGGTGGTCAGCATGAGCACGCCCGTCTCGGGGGTGGTACGGCGGATCTCCGCCAGGGCCTCGATGCCGCCGAGGCCGGGCATGCGGATGTCGAGTACGGCGACGTCGGGGCGGTGCCGCAGGGCGAGTTCGACGGCCTCGCGGCCGTCGCCGGCCTCCGCGACCACGCTGATCGCCGGGTGGGTGGACAGCACGGCGCGTACGCCGGCCCGGACCATCGGCTCGTCGTCGGCGATGAGGACGCGGATCACAGGGCGGCCCTTCCGGTGAAGTGGTCGGCGGAGGCCAGGCGGCCGTCCAGGAAGCAGAGCCGGTAGACGTCACCGGACAGGTCGTCGAACGGGTCGGCGGTCGCCACGTAGTGCTCGCAGGCGGCCCCGGGCGGGAAGGGGGTGGGACGGGCCGGACGGGCCGTGGTCTGCCGGTCGGGGAGGACGGGGGCGATGTCCTCGCGGAGCTGTCCGACGCGCAGGCGGGCGAAGTCCTCGGCCGGGAGCATGGATTGACGGGCCGTCAGTACGTCCCAGGCGCGCAGGCCGACGAACAGCAGCACGGCGGTGGCCATCGGCACGAGTACGGCGGCCGCCGCGGTCCGCCCGAGCCCCTTGCGCGCGCGGCGTCGCTCGGCGGCGGACCCGGCCGCGGCCCGCCGCGCATCCGTCCCGGCCGGGCGGGCTTCCTCCGCCGGGGGTGCGGTGAGGTCGTCGGCTCGCGGGACGCCGGCGGACGGCTCGTACGGAAGGCGGGCTCGGACGGTGAAGCCTCCGTCCCGCGGGCCCGCGGCGAAGCTGCCTCCGGCCAGCCGCACCCGCTCGTCGAGCCCCACCAGACCGGACCCGGAACCGGCCGCGCCGGGGCGGGAGCCGGGCCCGGGCTCTGGTCCGGGGCCGGGCTCTGGTCCGGGGCCGGGTCCTGGTCCGGGGCCGGGTCCTGGTCCGGGGCCGGGTCCTGGTCCGGGCGCTGGGCTTGGCGAGGGCGGGCCATTGGTCACCTCGACCTCCGCGACGAACATCCCGTACCGGACCGTCACCGTCGCCGCGGCGCCCGGTGCGTGCTTGACGCTGTTGGTCAGCGCCTCCTGCACGACCCGGCACACGGCCCGTTCCACCGCCGGAGGGAGGTCGTCCGGCGGCGATCCGCCGGTCTGCAGCCGTACGTCGAGCCCGGCCGCGGCCGCCCGCCGGACCAGGTCGCCGAGATCCTCCGGACCGGCCGGGCGGTCGGGCTCGGCGGCGGCGACGCGATCGCCGGGGCCGACCGGGCCGCTGCCACCGCGGAGGACCCCGATGATCTCGGCGAGGCGCTCCACGGCGTCCCCGGCACCCGCCCGTATGGACCGGGCGGCCGTCCGGTGCTCCTGCGACAGCCCCGGCGCGAGTTGCAGCGCACCGGCGGACAGCGCGATCAGGCTGAGGTCATGGCCGAGGAGGTCGTGCATGTCCTGGGCGATCCGGGTCCGTTCACGCAGCCGCGCCTGCTCGGCGACCAGCCGCTGCTCCCGCTCCATCCGCGCCGCGCGCTCCCAGCCCGCCTGGACCAGCTCCTGGTACTGGCGGTGGAACCGACCCGCGAACCACGGCAGCATCCCGGCCCCGACCAGTACCACCACGAGCCGCCCGCCCCACACCATCCAGGCCGGCACGACCGCCAGCACGGCCACCGCCGCAGCGACCACCGCGAGCAGAGCGAGCGCCGTGCCCCGCGTCCGGCCGGGCCGCGATCCGGCCCGGAAGGCGCACACCGCGGTCGGCAGCGCCCACCACAGGCTGACCGGGGTCAGTGCGGCCGATGCCGCCGCGCCCGCGAGCAGCACGTGCGCCGGTATGCGGAAATCCATGATCATTCGCCTCACGGACCCGACCCTACGCAACGCCCGCCGGGCCCGGATCTGCCGAAAGTCTCATCCGGGCCGCCGTCGGGACGGTTCGCCCTCAGAGGCGGTGGATCTGGGTGATGCCGTACCACTTCGAGACACAGCCGGCGACCCAGTCCCGCTCGTATGCGGAGGTGAAGAAGGGCTCGGCCAGGCTTCCGATGTACAGGGGCCGGTACCCGAGATCGGTGGCGCCCTGCGCCGCCCCGCTCCGGATGCGGGAGTTCTGGGCGTCCCAGGCCACCGCGCGGGTGACCGTGGCGGTGGTGAGCTGCTGGACGTTCGGGACGAGCGCGGCCAGCGCGGCCAGCGTCAGGGCGCCCGCGGCCACGACGGCGGCCGACACGGCGACCGGGGCGTTCCGCCGGCGGGCCAGGGTCCGGCCGGCCCACTCCCCCAGCAGGGCTCCGTAGCCGCACAGCGCCAGTTCCATCGGCACGAGATAGTTCGTCCACGTACGGGCGTACGTCCACCCGCTCGGGCCGTAGCCGCTGCGCAGCCCCAGCACCACCGCGAACGACCCGAGCACCACCACCGGTACGGGGAGCAGCAGTACGGCGAGAAGCATCGGCCGCGATACGGCCCGGCGCCGCCTCCACGCCGCGGTCGCGGGTGTACGGATCCCGGTCCCCAGGCCGAGGAGGACGCCGATGGCGGCGGCACCGAGGTAGGCCCACTGGCCCGTGACGGAGTCCCACATGTGCAGCCAGTCCCGGAAGGTGGCCTCCAGTTCGCTCGCCGAGAGCACCGACTCCCGGTCCGGCTGCTGGGCGCGGCGCCACCGGGCTCCGGGGGACGTGTAGAGCACGATGAGACCGCAGAGCAGTCCGGCGCACCAGAACACGCACCAGGTGAACGCGTGCCAGGTCTGCGCCAGCTTGAGCCGGGGCAGGGCGAGCAGGCCGGCGCCGGCCGCGAGCAGACCGCTGACGAGGGCGAACGGCTCGCTGAGGGTTCCGAGCGCGAACGCGATGAGGAACGCGGCGGCGAAGCCGCCCGCGCGCACGCCTGCACGGGGCTGGCGTACGGTCCGGACGGCCAGCAGGAGCGCCCACACTCCGATGACGCTGGGAATGGTGTGGGAGATGGTGGCCGGAGCCCAGAGCAGTACCTGATAGCTGCGGGTTCCGGCGTAGTAGACCAGTGCCTGGACGGCCAGGGAGCAGGCGGTCAGGGTCATCACCGTCACCGCCCGCGGTATCGCACCGAGGAGCCGGACGAACTCGCACCCGAGGAGGACGAGGCCGGCCGTGAAGGTGACGACGATGACGGTGGGCAGGACCTTGACTCCGATCAGCCCGTCGCCGTAGATGACGCCGCTCAGGAAGGCATTGGTGATCCGTCCGTTCTGGGTCGTGTAGAAGTCGGACGTGATGCCGAGGACTCCCAGGTCACGGGACTTCCAGGCGGCACACCAGTCGTCCGAGGTGGGCCGTACGTAGAGCCCGAGAAAGCACCCGACGGCGATGAGGGCTCCGGCGGCCGCCACAAGGGTCGCGCCGGCGCCCGGCAGGAGTCGGCGGATGAGCGGGCGGTGGCCGCTCGACCGGCCCGGCCCCGCGCCCGGCCCCGCGCCCGAGTCCGTGCCCGCGCCGTCGGCCTCGCCTTCTCCCCCGCCCTTGCTCGACGCAGTACTCATTCACCATTCCTTCGCAGGGGCCGGTCACACCAATGTGCACGGTGTGCCGCGCACCGGCATCCGGGGTCACCCGGGCGGCGGGCATGTCGTGGCGGGCTCCGCGCACCTCGTCCACGATGGGAACTCCGGGCGCCCCGCCGCACGCGCGGAAGCCGGACGGAGGGAGTGGTGATGCCTGCTGTCCGGCTCGTGCGCTGGGCCGCCGTCACGACGGCTGTCGCGTGCATCGCCCTTCCCGTGTGCGCCGCAGGACCTGCCGGCGGCCGGCACACCGACGCGCGACGGCCGGCGTTCCTCGTCAGGCCCGTGGGCCACCAGAGTCTCGGCGACGCCGAGGGCAGGTACGCGCCCCTGTCGGTGCTCGCCGCCCCCACCGTCGGCCTCCTCTCCAACACGGCCGTCACCGAGGGCATCACACCGGCCACCGCCAAGGGTGCGTGGTACCTGGGGCGGAGCAACGTCCTGCGGTTGCCGTCCGGCCGGTGGAAGTACGTCCCCGTCGGCAGGACGGCGTCGGCGGTGGTGGCCGCCGACGACCCGGCGGCCCGGCGGCAGATCGCGCAGAGCGCCGCCTGGCTGGCCGCCGGCCGCGTCCCGGGCAGCTCGCCCGCGCAGCGCGCGGCGGCCGAGCGGGCCCTGCTGACCATGCGCGCCCTGCTCCGGCCGAACGGCGCCATGGCGGCGGGCTGGACTCCCGGCTGGATGTACTCCTGGCCCCGCGACTCCAGCTTCGCCTGCGCCGCGTTCGCGCACACCGGCCACGAGGCCGAGGCGTACCGGATCCTGCGCTACAGCGCCGCGACCCAGCGCAAGGACGGCACCTGGCACGCACGGACGAGACTCGACGGTCTCGGGCCGCCGGACGGCAGGCGGTGGCAGCTCGACGCCAACGGATGGGTCCCCTGGGCCGCTTGGCAGTGGTACCAGACGGCCCCACGGACCACCCGGGACGCCCGGCTGGCCGGCCTGTACCCGATGATCCGCAAGGCGGCCGACCACGCGGCGGCCTCCCTGCGGGCGGACGGGCTGCCTCCGGTCTCCCCGGACTACTGGGAGCTGACGACGAGCACGACGAACATCGGTACGGCGGCACCCCTGCTCGCGGGGCTCAACGCCGCCGCGGACCTCGCCGGGGAGCTGAACCGGCCGGGCGACGCGGCACGCTGGGCCGCCGCGGCCAAGCGGCTCTCCTCCGGGATAGCCAAGAAGTTCGCTCCCCTGGGGTACCAGCGCACCGTCGACGGGCAGCACGGGCATGACAGCGCGGCGGCCTTCATGGCGCCGCCCTTCAACACGGCTCCGGCCGATCTGCCCCGGGCGCTCGACACCACGTACAAGGCCCTGCTCCTGCCCAACGGGGGTCTCACCCCCGGAAACGATCCGACGGCGCCTTGGGGTGGGAACGCCTGGACGCCCAGTACCTCGTTCTTCGCCCTCGCGTGGGCCGGTACGGGGAGGACGGCGAAGGCGAGGCAGGTGCTGGACTGGGTCCTCTCCAAGAGGAACTCGCTCGGGGAGCTCCCCGAGAAGGTGAACGGGGCGGGTCAGCCGTCATCGGTGGCCCCTCTGGCCTGGACGGGCTCGATCACCGTCCTCACCCTGGTGGCGCTCGACGGCAAGGGCCTACCGACACCGCCCTCGCGGTTCTCGTCCTAGCGGCCTTGGCGCCGGTCCCGGCCCTGACCGTGGTCGCGGCCCCGGCACCGGGTGGTCCGGGTCACTGCTGGGGCCGGCCCCCGGAGGCGGCCTGGGCGCGCAGCGGAGGCTGGACCGCCCGGTGCCACGGGGAGGGGGCCCGGTCGCCGGACGGCTCGGACCGGGCCGGGGGAACCGTCGTGACGATGTGCAGATCGGCGTCCAGGCCGAGGGCCGCCGCGACGGCCGTACCGGCCCGGTCGGCCACGCCCGCCGGTGCGCCCGTGTACAGCATCTGGGACTCCTTCCAGGACTGCGGACCGTCCGCGCCGCCCACCACGCCGACCGTGCCCGAGCCCGTACGGCCGGCGAGCAGCGGGCCCGCGACACCCACCCCGCCGTAGCCGCCCGGACCGCCGGCCTCGACGACCGGGGAGAACTGCGGCGCGGGTCCGCCCGCGGTCGCCAGGCTCGTACCGACGGCGCCCGAGCCGGGCCGGCGGAAGAACAGGCGGACCCCGTCGCCCTCCGGGCGCACCGAGAGCACGCCCGTCGTCTGCGGCAGCCCGGTCGCGAAGGCGCCGGTCAGCGGGGCGCCCGGCGCCGGCTGGACCCAGGCCAGTACGGAGCCGGTCGTCGCCGCGTACACGTACCGCCGCCCCGACCCGTCGGTCGCGGTGACCGGATCGCCCAGGAGGCCGGCGCCGCCGAGAGCCCGCCAGGGCCCGAACGCGCCGTCCGGGGCCGTTTCGCCCGGGGTCGTTTCGCCCGGGGCCGTCTGGGTCCGGGCGCGCAGAGTACGGCGGGAATCGCGTACGTACACCGTCATCCGGCCCGCCGGATCCACGGCGACGGACGGTGCGCTGATCGCCGAGGTTCCGGACCTGTCCACCGTGTCCGGGGTGCCCAGCGACTGCCAGGGGCCGAACGCTCCGTCGGCCTCGCCCTGGACGGCGTACACGATGTCCCGGCCGTAGTCCTGGGGCGTCGTACCGAGGGTGGTGCGGGTGGCGAACACCGCGATGCGGCCGTCCGGGAGCCGGACCGCGCTCGCCCCGGCGTCGATGCCGGCACCGGGAAGGAAGCGGGGGCCCTGCCAGGGGGCCTTTGGACCGCTGCGCGACCAGTACGCCATCCGGCCGTCCAGCGCGGCGAAGGCCCACAGCCGTCCGGAGACGCCCTCGGCCATCCAGGTGGTGCCGTCGCCACGGCTGTAGCGGATGGTCTGGTTCCATCCGGCGCCGGTGGGCCTGGTCGCCGTCTTGCGGTCGCCGCAGCCCGCGGGGCTGCCGCACCAGTCCTGATGGTCCGTCCAGGCGTAGGTCTTGAGGTAGCCGAGCTTCTCCTCGGCGGCCTGCGGGTCGAGCGTCGGCGGCAGCGCGCTGTTCGGGTAGCTCATGTAGTTCTGTACGGAGAAGTGCGGCCGGTCCGCGGTCTGCGCGTAGCGCTCCGCGGCGGCCTGGACGAAACGGGCGCCGTACATGTGGTCCTGGTGGTCCAGGATGACGCCCCGCTCCGACGTGCCGGGGGTCGGGTCCTGCGTCCGTATCGTGGTCGGCTTGTACCGCGCGAACACGTCCGCGATGGCGGCCACGGCCTGGTCCTTCGTGTACGAGAACGGGTGCTCGACCGGTGTCCCGGAGGTCAGCTGGGCGCCCAGGGCGGGTATCCGGCCGTCCCACAGGCCGTGCAGGCTGTCCGGATTGTCCCCGGAGATGCTGCGGGCCTCGCGGAGCTGCATCCACACCAGGTTGACCTCGGGCCTGGCGACGAGGACGTCCACCTCGGCGCTGCCCCCGCCGGCCGTGGGTATGGACTTCCGCTGCCAGGCGCTGGTGCGGTCGCCTGTGGCCATCTCGGCGTACGCACCCCGGATGCCGTTCTGCCGGGCCTCCGCGTAGGCGGCGCGGTCGGCGGGGCCGGCGGCGTCGTCCAGGTGCGGGCTGTGGGCCTCGTTCCTGCCGTCGGACTCGCCGGAGGTCAGGTAGACGGTCGTGACCTTGATGCCCGTCGATATGGAGCGGCTCAGGTCCGGGTTCATGAAGAAGAGGTCGTCGTCGGGGTGTGCGACGACCTGGAGGGCGGAGCCCTCGGTCACGCTCGGCATGACGACCGCCTCGACGGCCTCCGACGGTCGCCCGCTCCCGTACCCGTAGGCCCAGGTCGTGACACCGGCCACACCGAGGGAGACCGTCGCGAGCAGTGCCGCGAGGCGGGTGCGGCTGGCCAGGGACATGTACAGCGCCTTGAGGATCGGTCCGGTGCGGGAATCCGACGGGGAGGTCGGCCGGTGTCCCGATGGCTCCATTGCTTCCGGAGACGACCGGGGCCGATTATGCCCCGCACGTTTGCGACTGACACACCCTCATAAGGCATATGGCGACTACTGGGTTAAATGACAGAAGTGCACCATATGCCCATTTTGCCTACTTCCGCACCATTCCTCCTCAGCTCCTCTTCTTCGGCTCCTCGGCATTGCGCCAGACCGTGAGGTCGAGCGTGATGTAGTTGCTCGGGTCGTTCGCGCCCGACTTGCCCCGGTACGTCACCACCGCGATGTGGCCCGCGTCACTGAGCACGCAGATCTCCGACCCGTCCGTGAGCTGATCGAGGCCGATCTTCTCGGTGTAGCGGGTTTCGGCGCGGCAGGTCTCCAGCGAACCCTTCTGCGAGTTGTTCAGCACGACCAGCTTGCCGTTGTTGGTCCCGACCTTCGTGTCCCCGAAGAGGGTGTCGACGTAGAAGTAGATGTCGCCGTGGTTGTACAACACACCGGCGTTGCCGCCGGAGGCCGGGCGCGGCGGGTTGTCGGCCAGCATGAGCTGGTAGTTGGCCGTCAGATTGACGCCCTGGTACGAGGCGGGGGTGGGGTCGGCGCGCTTGCCGCCCTTGTCCTGCGAGCCGCCGCTCGGGGCTGCGCTGCTCGTACCTCCGCCGGTGGACGACGTGCCGCCCTTGGCCTTGTCGCCGGTGTTGTCCGGCAGCAGGGAGCCGAGGACCGCGAGGCCGATCACCGCTGCCACCGCGACCCCGGCGATGATCAGCCCCTTCGGCTTGCGCTGCGGGGCGGGGGGCGGGTAGCCGGGGTGGTGGGCGGGCGACGCGGTGTGGTGGCCCGGCACGTACCCGGGCGGCGGCGTCTGGTACCCCGGCTGGGTCGGGTAGCCGGGGGGAGGCGTCTGATAACCGGGGGGAGGCGTCGGGTAGCCCGACTGGGTCGGGTAGCCGGACTGGGCCGGGTAGCCCGACTGGGCCGGGTAGCCGGGCGGCGGAGTCTGATGGCCCGGCGGCACGCCCGGAGCGGCGGGGCCGGCCGGTGCGTGCGGCGGGGCGGCAGGGGCGCTCTGCGTCGGAGCGGCGGCCACGCCGAGACCGGCCGGCGCGGCCGGGGGCGCGCCCTGCGCCGGAGGCTGCGGGGAGACTTCGGTCGGCGTCGGGGCCGCGGCGGGCTGCGGCGGCGGGGTCTTCGCCGGTTCGGGCAGCTGGAGGCGCTCGGTGATGGAACCGGCGACCGCCCGGGGCAGCCAGTCCTCGCCCTGGCGGAGCGGGTCGGGGGAAAGCTCGTGGCACATCCGGATGACCTCGGCCAGGGCGGGCCGGTCCGCCGGGTCACGGCTGAGGCACCGCGTCACCAGGGGCCGCAACTCCTCCGGCAGCGCGCTGAGGTCGGGGTCCTCGTGCACGATGCGGTACAGCACGGCGTGCGAGGAGCCCTCGCCGTAGGCGGGCGCACCGATCGCCGCGTACGCCACGATCTGGCCGAGGGCGAAGATGTCGGTACCGGCGGTGACCGTACCGGCGGAGGCCTGCTCAGGAGCCATGAACGCGGGCGTGCCGACGCTGACTCCGCTGCCGGTCAGGGAAGTGGCGTCCGCCGCGCGGGCGATACCGAAGTCGATGACGCGGGGGCCGTCGGCGGCGAGGAGCACGTTCGCGGGCTTGAGGTCACGGTGGACGATGCCCGCGCCGTGGATGACGTGCAGCGCCTCGGCGACCCCGACGGCCAGCAGCAGCACACTGCGCAGGGGCAGCCGCCCGTACTGGGCCACGGCGTGCGCGAGGGAGGGGCCCGGTACGTAGGCCGTGGCCAGCCAGGGCTGGGTGCCCTCGGTGTCGAAGTCGATGACGGGCGCGGTGTAGAGGCCCTGCACCCGCTGCGCCGCCCGCACTTCCTGCTGGAAGCGCCGCCGGAACTCGGGGTCCTCGCTGAACTCGGGCCGGATCACCTTGAGGGCGATGGGGCGGCCGCCCGGCGTGTAGGAGAGGTACACCTTGCCCATGCCGCCGGCTCCCAGCACCGCGGTCAGGCGGTAACCGCCGACCGTGGCCGGGTCGTCGGGCCTGAGCGGCTGGAAAAGGTCGGTAGAAGGCGTACTCATGAAAAATCCATCCCCTGTCACGGCAGTTCAGCCCGCTGAAGCCCCGAAGCCAACCGAGAGGGTACCCAACTTCGTGGTCGTCCCCGTCGACGGCCACCGTATCCGTGCCCGGGTGAGCGTCCTCATCGGATCGTGTGGAAGTTCCGCACCGGTGTGTCCGCAGCGGCCAGGGCCATGGCGCGTGCGGGACGGCGGGCGCGCCGAGTTCGGCAGTGAGGGCGGGCAGGCGGGGCGCACGGGCAACGACGGAGCGGGATCAGGGGCCGGCCGGGGCCGTACGGGCAGAGGAAGACGCGGAGGAACTGCGCAGGTCTGCCGTCGTGGCGCCCACCACGGCCACGGCAGCGAGGCAGAGCAGGCCACCGCTGACGAGGGCCGCCGATCCTGACGAGGCGTCCGCCACGAGGCCGCCGCGCATGTTGCCGATGTCGGGCCCGGCTTGCCCGACGATCTGTTCCGCCGCACTGACGCGGCCGAGCAGCTCGTGAGGCGTGTGCGTCTGGACGACGGTGCTCCGCGAGACGACGGAAACGGTGTCGGCGGCGCCGGCCATGACGAGGAAGCCCAAACCGAGCCATCGGTTGGATGACGTGCCGAACAGCGTCAGCGCCAGGCCCCAGGTGGCGGAACCGCCGAGCATCACCAGGCCGGGGCGGGGGAACCGGGTGAAGCTTCCGGAGAAGAGCGACGCCGCGACGCCGCCGACGGCGATTGCCGTGAGGAACAGTCCGAGGGTGCGTGGGTCGCCGCCGAACCGTTCGGCGTTGACCAACGGAAACAGGCTGATGGGCATCGACAACACGGTGGCGGCCAGGTCGGTGAGCAGGGCCCCGCGAATGACGGGGGTGCGGCCCAAGAAGGCCAGGCCGTCCAGCACCCCCCGCAGGCCGGGTCGTGCGGGCTCGTCTGCGGGCTTCATCTGCGGCAAGCCGAAGGCGCCGTAGAACGCGGCGGCGAACGTCAAGGCATCGATCAGGTAGCAGGTGCCGACTCCCAGGCCGCCCACGATCAATCCGCCGAGCGCGGGACCGAGCAGCATGGCGCCCTGGAAGGCGATGCGTGTCAACGCCAGCCCTGCGGCCAGTTGGTGCTCGGGAAGGAGATGCGGGATGAAGGTGCGCGAGGCCGGGCCGCCGCCTGCGACGAAGCACGACTGGAGTGCGACGAGCCCCAGCACGCCGGCGGCGGGAAACTGCCCGAGGAAGCCCTGGAGCGCGAGGAGGAGCGAACACGCGGCTTGTCCGCTGGTCGTGAGCAGGTAGAACTTCCGGCGGTCCACCCGGTCGACGAGCGATCCGGCGAACAGTCCGAGCACGATGAGCGGAACCGCCTGAGCCAGCCCGACGGCACCCGTCCAGGTGGCGCTCTCCGTCATCCGCCAGACCTGGTACATGACGGCGACGAGCGTCATCTGGCTGCCGAAACCGGAGAGGGTCTGGCCGATCCACAACCGCCGGAACGGTGGTGACGACCGTAACGGAGCCACGTCGATCAGCGTGCGCTTCAGCCCCATTCGGGATCCTCCGTCAGCTTCTCGGCGGTCCGGTTGCCGAAGACCTTCCGGCTGAACGCCGAAAGGGTACCAACGAGGTTCCTGTGCCGATGGGTTGAGACTGCGAACACCTCCTCATCGGCACGGGAGCCTCGTGCGTCATGGAATCCGCCGCCCGCCCCTCTCCCGGTCGTCCAGGAGGTCTAGTACTGCCGGGGCGGGCAGAGGGCATCGCCCCACGCCGTGGTGACGGGACAGTCCTTGTCGGGGTCGAGCCACCCGGGAGCCTCCCCGCCTGCGCTGACGCGCTGCCCGGCGAAGTCCCCGTCCGAGGCGGCGGATGCGGCAAGGCCGCCGCCTCCGATGCCCGCGGCCAGTACAAGGGCCACCAGTGCCCGCGTCGTGTTTCCCCGCATGTGCGTCAACTCCCACTGTCGTTCGGCGACGGTCGGTTCGCCGGTCTCGTGCACCCGCCGCATCTCTCGGCTGCGCTCACCACTGTGCCGAACCGGCGCCGTCCACGGCAGTCCCGAGGGGGTTCATCTGTGTGCCATGCACTTTTAGGAGGGGTTCCATGGGCAATTCGCCACGTGACGGTGGAGCACCGGACATACCCGGACCAGTCGCGCCGCTCCGGGGGACGCGTGAGCGCGTTCGGATCCGTGTGCCGCCACCGAGCCGCCACCGAGCCGCCGCCCCGCCCCTCGGCCTCACCGCGCTCACCCGATCGGCGGTACGGAGCGGTGGGGGCCGCCGTGGGGGATGCGAGGCTGGGAGGAGGCCCCCAGCCGAGGCCGGATCGGACGAGGAGGCCTTGCCGGTGCCTGACCTGGATTCCCTGGTGTCGTTCGCGCCGTTCTTCGTGCCCGTGATCACCGGCTTGGTGGGCGGGATCAGCCTCGTCCTGAGGGACCGCCGCGAGGCGCGGAGCGCCGACCACCACTACCGCAGGAGGCTGGAGAAGGCGGCGATGGAGGTCCAGTTCATCACCGGCTGGATCGAGGCCAAGAAGCTGGCGCCGACCGGGGCCCCCGACCCGGAGCCGGGCCACTGGCTCGACGAGTGCTACGCATCGGTGCGCAGCTTCGAGGCCGCGGCGCGCCGCCAGCGCGGAGGGCCGGGGAGGCTGCGGCGTCTGCTCCTGCTGCGCCCGCTGCACGGCGGCCCTGCGCAGGCCGTGCGGATCCTCTACTGGCTGGCCGTCCTCGCGTGCAACGCGGCCCTCGCATGGTGGGTGAGCATGATCGTCGACGGTCCTCCCGCCTTCTTCGGGACGGATGCGGAGTCCCAGTCCGATGAGGTCGACTCGGTGCTGGGGGTGGCGGGCTGCTTCCTGCTGGTGGCGGTCGTGCTGTGGGCGTGGACGGTCCATCTGGACGCGTCGGAGCCGAAGGAGGGCCATCACTCGCGGATCGACCCGACCGCTTGGACGGCGCGGGAGGAAGCGCGCAAGCGCGCAGCGGACGGGCGGTGAGCCGGTACGGAACCGGGCGGCCTCCGCCTCCACCCCCGGGCTTGAGAGGATCGTCCGGCTCACCACGACCTGCCCGGAGGCCAAGACGTGACGACCAGGACCAGGACCAGGACCAGGACCACGGTCATACCGCCCGACGGGTCCCGGGCCGCGCGTCTGATCACCGATGGGCTCGACCCGAAGACGTGGATCATCGCCGACACCCTCCTGATCGGCTGGTACACCGGCCGCCTCACCGGGATCGGATGGGGTCTCCTCGGCTGCCTGTTCGCCGCCGTCATACCCCTGGCCTTCATCAAGTACGGCATGCGCCGCGGCCGCTGGACCGACCGGCACGTCGGCCAGAGGCCGCAGCGCATCATCGTGCTGGCCTTCGTCGCCTTCTCGGTCACCACCGGGATCACGCTGCTCTGGGCCTTCAGCGCCCCCCGGACCATGATTGCGCTGATCTCGGCCATGCTGGCCACCCTCGTGGCCCTCCTCGCCGTGACCCCCGCCTGGAAGATCAGCGTGCATGCGGCCGTCTCCTCCGGAAGCATCGCCCTGCTGGCCATGACGTACGGGCCCCGGGTGCTCCTCGCGTACCCCCTGGTCGCCCTCGTCGGCTGGTCCCGGGTGGAGCTCGAGGACCACACCGTTGCCCAGGTCCTCGCGGGCGCCGCGGTGGGCGGGGCCGTCGCCGCCAGTACGTTCGCACTGGTCCGGTAGTCGGCCGCGGGCGCCCCGGTGGACGGGAGCATCCCGAACGGCATCCCGTTCGTTCACAGGACGGAGAACGGACAACAGCCGGACGAAGGGGAACCACCGTGGAGAAGAACGCCTGGGCCGTCACCGGGGAGCTCGCCGCCTTCTTCGACGAGGCCGCCGCGCACGTCCCCGCCGAACAGCGCCGGGTACTCCAAGTACTCAAGATCGGGGAGGAGTTCGGGGAGGCCGCCCAGGCCGTCATCGGCGCCACCGGAACCAACCCCCGCAAGGGCTTGTCCCACTCGTGGCGGGATGTGGAGGCGGAGGTGTGCGACGTACTGGTGACGGCGATGGTCGCGCTGCACCGGCTCGGCGTCGCGGACCCGGCCTCGATGTTCAGCGCGCACCTGGAGAAGACCGCCGCCCGGACCCTGGCCGCCCGGGAGGCCTGAGCATGTGGATCCCCCGAGAAGAGTGGATCAAGACCCTCCCCCGGACGGTCGTGGCTTCCTGCGTCCTGATGCTGGACCCTGACGGCCGGGTCCTCCTCCTCCGCTACGGCCCCGGCCAGCCCGTCGCGGGCCGGTGGTGGCTCCCGGGCGGAATGCTGGACCACGGCGAAGACCCATGGGCGGCGGCACGGCGGGAGATGAGCGAGGAGACCGGGGTCGACCTGGACGGCGTACCGCGGCTGATCGGCACGGACCACCGCGTCGACGTGGAGAACACCGGCCCCGTGATCGACTACTTCTTCCACGGCGGCGTCCACACCGGCGACCGGCCCATCCGGCTGAGCCCCGAGCACGACCGCCACGCCTTCAAGCACCTCGACGAGCTGCGGGACACGCCGCTGGTCGCCCGCCTCCAGACGCTGACTTCCCTCTACGCCGCCGCCCGTTCCGGCTCTGCCGTCTACCTGCGCGAGGGGAGCCCGTTGTGACCGGGATCCGGATCAGGGCCGCGGCTCGCCGACCGGCGGGCGGCGGCGGCCTCCGGGGCCGGGTCCGGGTCCGGGTCCGGGTCCGGGCCGCCACGGTCGTGGGGACGGTGGGGCCGTGCGCTACCCGTCGAAGTCGGGCAGGACCAGGGAGCCGTCCTCGGCCAGGGTGAAGCCGGGGTTGTGGGCGACCTCCCAGGCATGCCCGTCGGGGTCGGTGAAGACCCCCGAGTAGAAGCCGATCGCGTTGACGGCGGCGGGGCGGGTGACGGTGCCGCCGGCCGTGGCGGCGGCTTCGAGGACCGTGTCCACTTCGGCGTCCGCACGCACGTTGTGGGCCAGCGCGATACCGCCGAACCCGGCCCGAGGGGCATCGGGAAGACCGCAGTCCGCGGCGAGTTTCCCGCGGTCCCACAGCACCAGGGCCAGGCCGCCCGCCTGGTGGAAGACCGTTTCCTCGACCTCGGTGCCGCGCCATCCGAGCGCCGCGTAGAAGGCCTTGGCGCGGGCGAGGTCCGCGACGCCCAGGGTGACGAGGCTGATCCGCTGTTCCATCGCGCCACCGTAGCGGGCCTGGCCGGGGCCGCGCCCGGAGGCGTGCCGCGAGCGGCCCGCTCCGCGGAGGGTTCCGCGGAGCGGGGCTCGGGTCAGGAGGGGCGGCCCCTCGGGAGCCGCCCCTCAGGAGCGGCCGTCAGGAGCCCTGCTCCGTCAGGATGCCCGGGTCCGAGAGGCCGGCCGCGCCGGTCTCGACCTTGCCGGCGAAGCGGCGGCCGAAGTCGGGGGCTTCGGACGCGGTGACCGTCACGTCGTACCAGCGTCGCGTGCTCCGCAGGGGAACGCTGTACGTGACCGTGGCGCCCTTGGCGACCGTGAGGCGCTTCGGGCCGCCGCCGTAGGCGTTGGTGACCGTGAGCGTCGCGGTCGACGCCCCGGCGTTGGTGAGGGTGAGGTCCAGGTTCCCCGTGGCGGCGTTGTGGCGGGCGGTGACCTCGGGGCCGGGGGTGGTGCCGGGGTTGCGGAAGCCGCGCAGGAAGCCGTTGGGGCCGTGGACGGTCAGGTCGGTGACGCCCGCCGAGTAGCGGGTGTTCCAGGTGTCCGAGATCGACTTGCCGGCCTCGGTGGTGTACGTCCAGGGGGCGTCGGTCCGGTTGGCGGACGTGATGTAGAACTGCGCGCCCAGGTCCGCGCCGCCGCTGAACGTCAGCCGGAACTTGCCCTCGCCGGTGAGTGCGGCGCCGTCCACGTACGGGTCGTACTTCAGCGGACGGGTGTTGCGCAGCCCCTTCTCCTGGCGCGGCATGCTCCCCACGGCCGGCGGGGTGGCCAGGAAGTTGGGGTGGCGCTCGCGGTCCTGCGGCTCCCACAGGCCCGTGTCGGGCAACTGGACCGTGTTGGTGTCCGTGCGCGCGAAGTCGAAGGCGGAGGTCAGGTCACCGCAGACGGCGCGGCGCCAGGGCGAGATGTTGGGCTCCTGCACACCGAAGCGCTTCTCCATGAAGCGGATGACCGAGGTGTGGTCGAAGGTCTCCGAGCAGGAGTAGCCGCCGGTGCTCCACGGCGAGACGACGAGCATCGGCACGCGCGGGCCCAGACCGTACGGACCGGCGACGTAGCCGGCCTTGCCGGGGAAGACGTCCAGCGTGGTGGAGACGGTCGACAGGCCCTGGTTGGCGTCGGCGGGGGCGTACGGCGGGACGACGTGGTCGAAGAAGCCGTCGTTCTCGTCGTACGTGATGAACAGCGCGGTACGGGCCCACACGTCGGGGTTGGACGTCAGCGCGTCCAGCACCTGCGCGATGTACCAGGCGCCGAAGTTGGCCGGCCAGTTGGAGTGCTCGCTGAACGCCTCGGGCGCGGCGATCCAGGAGACCTGGGGCAGGGTGCCGGCGGTGACGTCGGCGCGCAGCTTGTCGAAGTAGCCCTCGCCGGTCCGGGCGTCGGTGCCGGTGCGGGCCTTTTCGTACAGCGGGTTGCCGGGCTGGGCGCCCCGGTAGTTGTTGAAGTAGAGGAGCGAGTTGTCGCCGTAGTTGCCGCGGAACGCGTCGTTGATCCAGCCCCAGGAACCGGCGGCGTCGAGCCCGTTGCCGATGTCCTGGTAGATCTTCCAGGAGACGCCGGCCGCCTCCAGGCGCTCGGGGTAGGTGGTCCAGCCGTAGCCGGCCTCGGCGTTGTTGAGGACCGGGCCGCCGCCCTTGCCGTCGTTGCCGGTGTGGCCCGACCAGAGGTAGTAGCGGTTCGGGTCGGTCGAGCCGATGAACGAGCAGTGGTAGGCGTCGCAGATGGTGAACGCGTCGGCGAGGACGTAGTGGAACGGGATGTCCTCGCGCGTCAGGTGGGCCATGGTGGCCGGCGTCTTGGCGGGCACCCAGTTGTCGTACTTGCCCTTGTTGAAGGCGCTCTGGCCGCCCGCCCAGTCGTGGTTGAGCCCCTGGAGGTACTCCATGCCGAGGTCGTCGGACGGCGGCCGGAAGGGCAGGGTCTCCTTGCCCGCGTTGTCCGTCTGGTGCCAGACGGACTTGCCGCTGGGCAGGGTGACCGGGCGCGGGTCCCCGAAACCGCGGATGCCGCGGAGCGCACCGAAGTAGTGGTCAAAGGAACGATTCTCCTGCATCAGGACCACGATGTGCTCGACGTCGGCGATCGTCCCCGTCGTCCCCTGCGCGGGGATGGCGGCGGCGCGCGCGATGCTCTCGTTGAGCAGGGTCAGGGCGGCGGCGCCCCCGGTGAGCTGGAGGAAGCGGCGACGGTTCAGTTCTGCCATGGCGAGAGTGACCTCTGCTTTTGATCGAGGAGTGCTGGAGCGCCCCCAGAACAGCGTGCCGGGGCTACTGGAGAGGGAGCCTGACGTGACGGTGGCGGATACGCCAGACGAACGGCAGTCGGATTCCGCAGGAGTTCGGCCATTTCCCGTGGGCGATGCGTGTGGCTCCGCCGCAGTCGTGCGGAGCGAGGAGTGCACGTGGCGCGTGCGCCGGGCAGCCGGGCAGCCGGGCCGAGGGCAGGGCCTGATCGGACCGGACCGGACCGGCGTCGTCCACCACGGCCGAGGTCACCCACCGCCCCCGCGGACCGCCACGCACGCCGAGGCGCAGTCGAAGGACGCAGCCACATGGCGGACGGATCAAGTCCGATTCCCGGCCGGCTTCCGTCATAGGCTGGATCTCGCCCGCGACGGACAGGAGGCCGAGATGGTCGGGATGGCCGAGACGAAGGTGGCCGAGGTGATGGCCGAGCTGGCCGCGCTCGAAGACCCGAAGACACGCGCGGTGAACGAGAGGCACGGCGACGACCACGGCGTGAACCTCGGCAAGTTGCGCGCCATCGCGAAGCGGCTGAAGACGCAGCAGGAGCTCGCGCGCCGGCTCTGGGAGACGGGCGACACCGCGGCGAGACTGCTGGCCATCCTGATCTGCCGCCCGAAGGCCTTCGAGCGTGACGAGTTGGACGTCATGCTGCGCGCGGCGCGCACGCCCAAGGTGCACGACTGGCTCGTGAACTACGTGGTGAAGAAGAGCCCGCACGCGGAGGAGCTACGGCTGGCCTGGTCCGCCGATCCGGATCCGGTGGTCGTGAGCGCCGGCTGGGCGCTGACCACCGAACGCGTGGCGAAGAGGCCCGCGGGCCTCGACCTCGCAGGACTGCTCGACGTCATCGAGGCGGAGATGAAGGACGCCCCGGATCGCCTGCAATGGGCGATGAACCACTGCCTGGCACAGATCGGGATCGATCACGCGGAGCACCGCGCCCGTGCGATCGCCATCGGTGAGCGCCTGGAGGTGCTCAAGGACCACCCGACTCCCCCGGGTTGCACGTCTCCGTTCGCGCCCGTCTGGATCTCCGGGATGGTGCGACGACAGCAGGACAAGACGGAGGCGTAGACGGCGGGGGTTCGTCGCCTCGGGCGCGGGGACGGTCGAGCGGCCGACCCTCCCTCGTGGCACGCCCACGGCTGCCCGCGGGCGACGCTCGCCTGCGATCGAATCACGCCAACGACGACCTATACTTAGGACAGCCTAACCTAATGAGCTCGCGGGCCGGTGTGGTCATCGTCGGCCGGCCCCGCCGTCACGAAGGAACCGAGCCCGCATGAGACCCGAGTCCACCGTCCTCGCCACCCCGCGCGCCGACGTCCACACCGAGACCATCGAAGACTTCGGCACCGTCCGCTTCACGCCCGTCGATCCCGCGACGGACTCCGCCGTTCTGCACGCCTGGGTCGTCGAGGAACGCGCCGAATTCTGGGGCATGAACGGCGCCGGCCGGGAGCTGGTCCAAGAGATCTACGAGGACGTGGACCGCCGGGACACCCATCACGCGTACATGGTCCGGCTGGACGACGAGCCCGTGGCGCTCTTCCAGACCTACCAGCCGGAGGAGGACCGGGTCAGCGAGTGCTACGAGGTGCGGGAGGGCGACATCGGCGTCCACCTCATGCTGGCGCCGATCACCGGCCGACCCCGCCCCGGCTTCAGCCGTATCCTCATCGGCTCGCTCATCCGCTTCGTCTTCCGCAACCCGGCCGTCCTGCGCACGGTGGGCGAGCCCGACGCGCGCAACGAGAAGGCCATCGCCCTGCTGGGCCGTATCGGCTTCGTCCGCCAGGGCGAGATCACCCTGCCCGAGATCGACTTGCCGGAGATCCACCTACCGGAGAAGCGGGCCGTGCTCGCGTTCCTCGACCGTCCCGAAGAGCTCGCCGCCGTGCAGGACGGCCCGCTGCAGCCCTCGTAGGCCGACCGGACTCCGGGTACCGCCGTCGTCGCCCGTTTGACCTTGACGCGACGGTACGGTTTCTACTGCACGACCCCGGAGAAGAACCTGGCCTTGATGCGTACCGCCTACGAGACGCTGCAGAGCGGCGATCTCGACGCGAGCGCCACGATGCTGACGGAGGACTTCATCGCCAACGTGCCCGGCATGCCGGACCCCCTGTACGGGCGGGAGGTCTGGAAGCTGGGAGCCCGGGCCATGCTCAAGGGCTTTCCCGACCTGCGGATCCAGGTCGAGGACATGTTCGGCGTCGATGACAAGGTCGCGGTGCGCGTCCGCTTCCGCGGTACGCACCAGGGCACCTTCCAAGGGATCCGGGCGACGCAACGGCCCGTGGACTTCCGCAGCATCGAGCTCTACCGGCTGGAAGGCGACAAGATCGCCGAGGAGTGGGTCGCCCCCGACATGATGAGCCTCATGCAGCAGCTGTCGGCCGGATCCGGCCACTGAGCACGAAGTACAGGACGTTGCCGACACCCCCGTGGCCGACGACGTCCGAGCGGCCTGGACGGCACCTTGATCGTGTCCTGGCATCCCGCCGGGTCCCGACCCGACCTGCCCGCCGGCGTCAGCGGCGGTCGGATCCACCACCCTCCCGACGCCTGCGGCGGTTGCGGCCGAGAGCCCCCGCCAAACCGATCAAACCGCCTGAGAGCGCTCCGGCCACGAGGATGCGCAGCAGGTCTTCCATCGAGTACTCCTCCTCCGGGCCAGGTTCACCGTTGCCCGGTCCGCCCTCGGCCGCCGGTCGAAGATCTCTTCTTCCCGGGGCAGAGGCGTCCCCCGTGCTCGGGTGCCTGATCAACCACGAACGGAGACACTATCGACGCGCACACGGCCTGGCTTGGACGAATTTGACCTCGCCCCTCACAGGGCGAGCGCTCCCTCCGCCACACGGGCGGCGGCCACCCGGCCGGGGGTGGTATCGGCCAGGGCGCGGAACTCGCGGTTGAGGTGGGCCTGGTCGTAGAAGCCACAGGCCGCGGTCACTTCGGTCAGATTCGCGCCCTCGCGGGTGAGCAGCCCCGCGGCCCGGTGGAAGCGCAGCACGCGGGCGGACATCTTGGGCGTCAGGCCCACCTGTTCGGTGAACCGGCGGACCAAGTGGCCCTGGCTCCAGCCCACTTCGGCCGCGATGCGGCCGACCGGAATGTCCCCGCCGGCGCGGGACAGGAGGCGCCAGGCGTGGCTCACCTCGGGCGCGGGATCCGGTCCGCGCTCGATCCGTGCCGACAACGCGATGTCCAGCAGGTCGAACCGGGCTCCCCAGTCCGTGGTGGCCGCCAGTTGCTCCGCCAGCACTCCGGCCTCGGGTCCGAGGACGTCGCACAGCCCGACCACCCTGTTGGTCAACTCGCTCATCGGCACGGCGAACAGCCGGTAGGCGCCCAGCGGGGTCAACTCGAGCCGGATCGCCTCCTGGCCACCGGGGTGGTCACACACCCGGGGGCCGTCCTCCAGGCCCGCGACCAGCGAGCCGGTCACCTGGCCGTGCGCGCTCTGTTCGTCTCCCACGTCCGCCAGTCGGCGTACCTGGGTGAACGGCTCCCCCAGATTGATCACCACGACCGCTCGACCCGTGGGGACCAGTCGCACCCGATAGGGCACGGCCGCCGCCTCCCAGTAGCCGGCGTAACTGTGCACGAAGGGGCGCAAGTAGTCGGGCCACGGGCGGGTCACCCGCCACCGAGCGCCCACCTGGGTCATCTCGACCGCCCGACCGGCCGTGCCTGTGCTTCCGCCCACCCGCATGTCCCTGCCCCTCCCACGGCGACGAGTTGCTGGCCGTGGCGCCGCGCCCGGTGATCTACTGGCATCGATCCGAGGAAGGAAGATCCACAATGCCCACCAAGACGTTACAGATTCCCACTGCGGACGGCCAGGCCGACGCTTTCGCCGCCTTCCCCGACGGTGGCGGGCGGCACCCGGGGGTGCTGCTGTACATGGACGCCTTCGGCGTGCGGCCCGTACTGGAGGAGATGGCCCGCGAACTGGCCGGGCACGGCTACTACGTACTCGTCCCCAACGTCTACTACCGGCACGGACCGATTCCGGTCGTCGAACTTCCCGAGCACATCACGGCGGAGATCCGGCCGGCGCTCTTCCGCCAGTTGATGCCCTTGATCGAGGCGCACACCACCGAACGCGCCCTGCGCGACGCCGACGCCTACCTCAGGTTCCTCACCGCCCAGCCCGAGGTCAGCACCGGGCCCGTCGCGGCGATCGGCTACTGCATGGGCGCCGTGCTCGCGATGCGCACGGCAACCGCCCACCCCGGCCGCGTGGCCGCCGTCGCCGGATTCCACCCCGCCCCCTTGGTCAAGGACGCGCCCGACAGCCCGCACCGCCTCGTCGCCAAGCTCACCGCCGAAGTCCACCTCGGGCTGGCCGAGACCGACATGACACCTGAGGAGATCAGCGAGCTGAGCCAGGCCCTGGACGCCGCGGGCGTCGATTACGCCTGCGAGATCTACCCCGGCACCGTCCACGGCTTCACGATGTCCGACACCAGCGCCTTCGCCCCCTCGGCACTGCAACGCCACTGGGCACGTCTGCTCCCCCTCCTGGACCGGACGCTGAGCGGCAGCTGAGGTTCCGGATCGGGAGGGGGAGCACGGCCGGCCTAAGGCTGCGGGGGGCCGTCCTGGGGCTTGTCGCTCCTCAGCTGCTCGTTGATCTTCTGCTGGGCCATGTCGACCTGACTCTGGTACTTGTTGCCGGTTTTCGCGTCCACTGCGTCGCCGGCCTTCTCAACCCCTTGTCGGGCTGTGTCCTCATGGCCCTTGAGCAGGCCCTTGAGCTTGTCAAGCATCGACATCACGGCCTCCTTGGAGATGCTGGCGCATCCAGCATCCCGACATCCGACGAGATCCGCATCCCGAGCCCGGTCCGGCCGTCCGGGGGTCACGCGAGCGTGACCCCCAGTCGGCCCTCGGCCAGGACGTCGAGGGCCTCGGTGAACAGGTCGTACGGTTCACCGTCCGGCGTCAGGACCCGGGACAGGTGCTCGCGGGCGGTCGCGGCGTTCCGCCAGAGGAGGGTGGCGGGGGCGGTGCGGCCGAAGGTACCGCCGAGGCAGTCGTCGAGGGCGTCCAGACTGCCGCCGAAGTAGCCGCCCGGCCCGTTCACCGTCTCGCCGAGTGCCAGGTAGAGGCCCGGGACGTCGGTGACGTGCCGGCCGTCGAGCTCGTACGGATGCCCCGGCGGCCGGTCCTCGTGGGCGCGGAGGGACGCCCTCCCCCGGACGTGGTCCAGCCAGGCCCAACGCTGCCGGGTGTCGAGTGCGGCCCAGGCGCCGGGCGTCTGCGGCGGCCCGGCGAGCCAGTGCTCCCAGAGCGGCCGTGCCTGTTCCGGGAGGGGCGTGGAGAGTTTGCCTTCCAGTTCCAGGTCGATCAGATCCGCGCCGCGGGGGGACGGGCGCCAGGCGCCGACCGTGACCCACAGGATCAGTTCGGCAAACGGTTCGCCCCGGTCGTCCCGTACCTTCAAGACGGCTTCCCCCAGGTCCAGCGACCGCCGGGTGGCCGTCAGCAGGGCCCGCCGCAGTGCGTCACCCGGGGCGAGTCCGCGCAGGACGAGCGGGGGTTCCTCCCGTTCGGGCGCATGGACGCGGGTGAACTCACGGGCTGCGCCCAGCCACCGGTGCTCGTCGTGCAGCCGGACCCGACCGCCGTGTCCCTCGGGCGGACCGTCGTAGTCGTCCAGCGCCGTGAGGACGAGCGATGGTGTCCCCGCGCGCCGTTCGACGCGCTCGGCGTCCCCAAGGAGCCAGGGATCCAGCTTCCCGTCCTCCGGAACGCACCACACCCTGTGGCCGATCCAGCCTCGTACGTCGGCTCCTTCCGGAACCCATGCGAACAGTTCGTACGTCCCGCGGCGGCCCGCCCCGAACAGACCCCCGACCTCGGCGCAGGTTCCCCAGTCGTGGCCGTGCTCCGTATCGCTCAGCGTGTACCGCGCGCTCCCGCGACGCTCCTCGTTCTCCTGCACGGTGGAAATCATGCCCGAGTCCCGAGCCCTGCCCGTGCCCGGCGGCCGCGCGGCGCCTCAGGCTCGTCGGCACACGGGGAAGGCCCCGCCACGTCACCTCGGGCGGGGCCCTGGAAGAACTCCGTCGCCGACGTGGCGTCCTCGCCGAAGACGCCCCCGGGCTTCCCCTCCATCATCTGCAGGCCGGTCCAGAACCCCGGCAGGCACTGGGCCTCCTTCACCGTGTTCCCGGTGCTGCCGGCCCGGACGGTGGGCGGAGGGTTCCTGTCGTCGAAGCCGCAGGCCGGCCCCTGGACATCCGGCCCGTCGGCTGCCGTGGCGATGCCTGTCGTGAGAGTCGTCGCGCCGGCCACGAGGGAGGCGACGAGCGCGGCCGTGGCCGCTCCCTTCCCCGCGGCACCCACAGGTCCTACGCGGTCGGCTCGCAGCTGCGGTCGCCGAGGCCGCCCAGTGCCAGGCGGCCCTCGGAGCTCGTGCCGTCGTGGCTCAGCCGAAGCCCGACGGCGCCCTTCGTGTAGTCCTTGAACCACACGGCATACAGCGTGCGAGCGCCTCCGGTGGCCGTGCCGACCCGGCGGACCTCCAGGGGCTTGCCGCCACAGCTCGCGGAGGTCACCTCCTGGTGGTCGGCGGCGAAGAGTTGCACCAAGCCGTCGGTGAAGAGCGTTGCGACGGGGCTGATTCCCGTCGGCGTCGGCGTCCCGACCGGCGGATCCAGCGGGTCAGTGGTGCAGGCCCGCTCGACGGCCCCGCCGACGGAGGCCCAGCAGAGCCGCTGATCGGCGGTCTCCCAGGCGTAGGCGGCGCCGGTCGGCCACGCCTCGACCAGCATCAGGCCCTGGGCACCGGGGGCGTCGGCGCCTCCGGCCTCCGCTGCCCGGAGCGTGTTCCGGGTCCGTTCGATGACCGCCGTCAGATCAGGTGCCGAAGGTGACGGGGACGGGGAAGAGGACGGGGACGGGGACTGCGAGACGGCGATCGGGGGCCGGGGCTTCGAAGCCGCGGAACTCCCCTGCCCTCCCGAGCACCCCGTCACGGCCGTGATCAGCAGTACCGCCGCCCCGGAGGCAGCGCGAAGTCCGTGCCGCATGAGTGTTCCCCCCTGTACGTGCCTCGGAGTCGAGGCGCGTGGAAGGCAAGTAGAGCAGACGGCGGGCGCCTTGGGCGTCCCAAGATCGTCACGGCCGCGCCCCGGCCCCGTCCGGTCCGGCAGCCCGCTCCCGCAGCAACCGTTTGTCCGGCTTGCCCCGGTCGGTCAGTGGAAGGGCCTCTTCCCAGAAGACGGTGGTCGGCCGGTGGGCCGGAGCCAGCACCTCGGCCACCAGCCGGCACGCCTCGGCCGCCGCCGCACGCGTGGGAGGGTGCCCCGGCGCGGACACGAGGAAGGCACACACCTCCTCACCGGTGCGCTCGCAGGCCCTGCCCACCACCGCGGCCTCGGCCACCGCGGGGTGGCGGGTCAGGGCCGCCTCGACCGGACCGCAGTAGATGTTCACCCCGTCCACGATCACCACGTCCTTCGCGCGGTCGTCGAGGTAGAGGTACCCGTCGTCGTCGAAGTGGCCGAGGTCCCCGGTCCTGAGCCACCCGCCCCGCATCACCTCGGCCGTCAGGTCGGGCTGGTTCCAGTAACCGGCCATCACCATCGCGGAGCGCACCCACACCTCCCCGGTACGTCCCCGCTCCGACTCCGCCCCGTCCTGATCGCGCACCTGTACGTCCACTCCGGGCGCGGGGCGGCCGACGGACGCCAGGAGGTGCGGCCGGTCGGTCACCCCCGCGTCGTGATCGGCCGCCGACAGCCGGCAGATCACGCCGGCTTCGTTCATCCCGTAGCCCTGCCGCCACCTCGGCCGCGCTCCCCAGCGCGTCAGCGCCTGCCGCAACCGCTCCGGATGGACGGGGGAGTTGCCGTACGACACCTGGACCAGACCCGGTACGCCGCCGGCGGTCGCGGGGTCGTCCAGCAGCCGGTACACCATCGGGGGCGTCAGGTACGTGGACACGGGCGCCAGGCGCCGGCAGGCGGCGGCGAACTCCCCCGTGCTGAAGGGGGCGAGGATCTCCACGCGGCCTCCCTCACGCAGGTGCTCCAGGCACCGCCCCCCGGAACGCTGCGCGAGCGAGGTGACCGACAGGTAGACCGACTCACGAGGCCCGCCGCCCTTGCTGCCCTCGCCTCGCTCACCGCCCGTGCCTCCCTTGCCTCCCGCGCCCGCCTTCCCCCGCGTATCGGTCCGGCCCGCCATCGCGGCGAACGTGGAGGCCACCCCCTTCGGCCTGCCCGTCGTACCGCCGGTGTACGTCACACGCGCCACGTCGTCCTCGCGTGCCTGCACGGGCACCGGCCCGCCCTCCCGGGTGCGGGCCAGCCGCATCAGCTCCGCCAGCCCGATGCACGCAACCCCCGTGTCCGGCACCGGGGTGTCGTTCACCACCAGAGCCGGTGCGCAGTCGCGCAGCATGAAGTCCAGGCCGTGGGTGGCCGGGCCGACGACCACCTGGGTCAGCCGCGCGCCCAGCACGTGCGCGGCCAGCCGCACCAGCAGCACCTCGGTCCGGTTGCCGTCCGTGACGCAGGCCAGACCGGCCCCGCGCCGCACTCCCAGCTCCCCCAGGACCTCGGCCAGCCGGTACGTATCGGCGAGGACCTCGGAAAACCCCATGACGACGGGCCCGGCCCCGATCGCGGGCCGCCCCGCGTTCCGCTCGAACGCGCCGATCAGGTCCGCGACATACCGCGCGCCGCCCATCGCTCCACCGCCTCCACGCCCCTGCCGCATCCGGCGTCCCCCATCCGACGTCTGATGTCCGACGTCTGATGTCCGACGTCCCCGTCAGTCTCCCGCCCGGCCGTGGCCCTTGTCCCCGACTCACCGCACGGCGCACGGCGCGCGGCGCGTCCAGGGCCGTGCGCGCGGCCGTTCGGGGTGCGGGGTGGGCGAGTCGCCCGGTTTCCGCCGGTCCCGTGGGATCGGCTGGGTGCCTGGTCCGTCACGGGCGCGAAGGGAGCGGAGCTTGGTGCGGGTGCTGATGGGCGTGCTCGGGGCCGCCCTCGTGCTGTCGGGCTTCTCCTCCGTCGTGAGCAACCTCGTCGTCCCGCGGCCGAGCCGGTCCCGGTTCACCCGGTTCGTGCACGACGCCGTCCGCCGGCCCTTCCAGCTCGCCGCCGACGCCCGCTCCACTCCCGAGGGCAAGGACCGGACGCTGGCACCGATGGCGCCGCTGACCCTGGTGGCCGTACTGATCGGCTGGCTCCTGCTGTTCCTGCTCGGTTACGGCCTCCTGGAGGCAGCCGTGAGCGGTCTGCCCCTGCGCAAGGCGCTGGTCGAGGCCGGTTCCTCGCTGCTCACGCTCGGGTTCGCCAGCAGCAGCCGCGAGAGCCTGAACGCCATCGACTTCTGCGCGGCGGCCACCGGCCCCGTGACCATCGGCCTGCAGGTCGGATACCTGCCGGCCCTCTACGGGGCGTACCAGAGCCGGGAGATCGAGGTGACCCTGCTGGAGGCGCGGGCCGGCGTCCCGCCCTGGGGGCCGGAGATCCTGGCCCGCTATGCGCAGGCGGAGCTGCTGGACGGGCTCGACGAGCTGTTCCGCAACTGGGAGCGGTGGAGCGCCGCGGTGAGCGAGAGCCACACCACCTACCCGATCCTCATCCAATTCCGCTCGCCCAAGCCGAACCGGAACTGGCTCGTGGCCCTGGTGGCGGTGATGGACGCCGCGGCGCTGCGGCTGGCCTTCAACCCCTCCCAGCCGCAGTACGCCGTACGGATGGCCCTGCGCGCGGGCTTCGTGTGCCTGCGCGACCTCGCCGACATCCGCGGCGTGCGCTACAACCACGACCCGCATCCGGACGACCCGCTGCTGCTCACGTACGAGGACTTCCTCCAAGGCGTGGCGCGGATGTCCCAGCAGGGGTACCGCATGGAGCGCACTCCGGAGCAGGCCTGGCCGCACTTCCGCGGCTGGCGGGTCAACTACGAGGCCATCGCGCACCGGCTGGCCCGGGACATCGACGCCGTCCCCGCTCCCTGGTCCGGCACCCGGCGCACCGGTGGGCCGGTCCGCACTCCGGTCACCCCCACCGACCGCCGGCCGCCCGCCGACAGCTGACCGGGCGCGGCGGCGGGTCCCGGCCGTGGTCCTCCAGCCCCCCTTGAGCGGATGCCTTCTAGTGCGGGGTCCAGTTGAATTTGCCGCCCCCGACCCACCGGACCTCGTCCAGGTCGTCGAGGTCGTGGATCGGGATCCCCGCCTCCGCGGCCACCAGCAGCACGTCCGTCATCGACGTCGCCCTGCCGACGAACTCTCCGTCGACCTCCACGATGCGAAAGGGCGGGCTGCCGGGCTGGACGCCGAGTACGGTGATCCGCGCCGGGGAGAGGTGAGGTGTCGATCCTTCGGTCATGCGGAAACGGTTCCATGCCGGGAGCCGTGGCGGACGCGGCGACACGTTCAGAGGGGCCGAACGGCTTCCCGTACGGCCGCCGTGGCACCGGCCGCCACCGACGCGAAGGCTCTACTCGTCTCCGGCCGGAGACGGAGCCGGAGCCGCGGCCGCGGCCGCGCGGACCGCCGCCCCCGTCAGCGTCCTCGCCGTACGGGTGGCGCTGGCGATGGCCGCGTCGGGGGCGAGCCCGCAGAGGTCGGTGAGGCTGAACAGGGCCTCCGCGCTGACGACCACGGCGAGGTCACGCTTGAGCTGGGCGAATGCCTCCGGGTCCGCCACCCCCCAGGTGTCCTGGAGGGGAAGGAGCGCCTCGTCGATGAGGCCGAAGCGGATGCCGGGCCTCCCGGACGCCGCCTCCGGGCGGGTGATGGTGGCGGCGATCATCGCGCGCACCGCCCCCTGGCGGGCCAGGACCCCGCGCAGCAGGAACTCGCAGGCGAAGGCGACGCGTTCGACGGGGTCCCGGGAGCCCTCGACCGGTCGGAGCGCATCGGCGGGTGCGGGCCAGACGCCGGCCAGTGCCTCGCCGATCAGTGACGGGAGGTCGGGGAAGTACCGGTAGGCGGTGGCGTCGGAGACCAGTGCCGCGCGGGCGATCGCGGGCATGGTCACTTCGCCGCCGGTGGCGATGAGGTCGCGGGCGGCCTCGACGATCGCCGTACGGGTGCGCTTCTTCTGGTTGCTGCGCCCGGAGTCCGTCTCTGCCATCGCCATTCGTACGTCCCGTCCTCGTTCCTTGAGTACCCGCGCCCGCCCCTTGCCCTGCCGGCTTGCCGTCGCCCGTTCGCCTTCACTTTACCATCAGCGGCTCTCGTTATGAGAGTGCACTTGCATAACGAGAGCCTCCCTCCTAGTCTCATGAGAGCGAACTCTCGCGAAATCACCGGAGGACACGTATGACCGCCACCAACCACACCCTCTCCCTCCCCTGCGGCGCCGTGGACCTCACCGTCGACGTCGCCGACGGCGAACGGGACGGCCGAAGCCGCCCGTTCCTCCTCCTGCACGGCGGCGGCGGTCCGCAGACGGTCGCCCCGTTCGCCGGACTGCTCGCCGAACAGCGCCCGGCCAGGGTCTTCACCCCGCTCCACCCCGGATTCGGCGGCACCGTCCGGCCCGAGTGGCTGGCCGACGTCCCCACGCTCGCCCGCGTCTACGCGCAGTTGCTCGACGAGCTCGGCCTCACGGACGTCACCGTCGTCGGCAACTCCATAGGCGGCTGGATCGCCGCCGAACTGGCTCTGCTCGGCAGCGACCGCATCAGCAGCGTGATCCTCGTCAACGCCGTCGGCATCGACGTCCCCGGACATCCCGTCGCCGACGCCTTCTCCCTCACCCCCGCCGAACTGTCGCGGCTCGCCTTCCACGATCCCGCGAAGTTCGCCGTCGACGTCGCCGCACTTCCCGAGGCCGCCCGTACGGCCATGGCCGCCCATCGCGCCGCGCTGGAGGTCTACTCCGGGCCGCACGCCATGGCCGACCCCACCCTCCGCGAACGTCTCGCCGAAGTCGCGCACCCCACGCTCGTCGCCTGGGGCGAGAGCGATCAGGTCGTGGACGGCGCGTACGGGCGCGCGTACGCGGCGGCGATCCCCCGGGCCCGGTTCACCCTCCTCCACGGCACCGGGCACATGCCCCAGATCGAGACCCCCGAGCAGCTCCTCCCCGTGGTCTGGGACTTCGCCCACACCCACGCCCACGCCCACACCCACACCCACACCCACACCCACACCGCCAACCGGCCGAACCACTGATCCCGGCGTCTGCCGAATTTCCGTCAAATCGCCTCAATGAGTGGCTTTCCCGGGCCGGACCGGCGTGCTCAGGCCACACCCCGTACCCGCTCTGTATCCCTTGAACGTCACGTGAGGCGAGGGAAAGCTGGGGACGATGGTCGGGCGAAGGAAATTCCTGATGGCCGGTGCCATGGGGGGTGCGGTCACATTTTCGCGGGGCGTTCTGGGAACACCGGCCCGCGCATCGGACGGTCACGGTCATGGGTCCGCAGGGGCCGTGGTACCGAAAACCCCGCCCCTGACGAAGTACGTCGACCCGCTGCCCACGCCGCTGACGGCCGTCCCGGATCCGTCCGTCTATCCGGGCGCCGACTACTACGAGATCACGATGCGCCAGGGCTCGTGGCGCTTCCACCGGGATCTCGGGCCGGCGACCGTGTGGGGCTACTGGGCCGCGAACCCGCACGATCCCCGCAAGCCCATCGGCATGGGATATCTCGGGCCGACCATCAGCGTGAACAAGGACCACCCGACGGTCGTCAAGTACCGCAACAAGCTGCCGACAACTCACCTCTTCCAGTTCGTGATCGACGGCATTCGCAACGGGAACCCCCAGCTCACCCCGATCCCGCCGCCTCCCTACAAGCCCCACATGCCTTTCCCCTCGAACGTCAACGTGTGGAACGTGGTGCACCAGCACGGCGGTTTCACGGCGCCGCAGTCCGACGGCATGCCGCTGCATTCGTTCAGCCCCGACGGTATCCACGCCGAGGCGTACACCACCCTGGACCCGAAGCGGGTCAAGCCCAACGAGGCGATCTGCGCCTACACCAACCACGAAAATTCGAGCATGCTGTGGTACCACGACCACGGCATGGGGATGACCAGCGTCAACGTCTACGCGGGGCTTGCCGGTCTCTACCTCGTCCGCGACCCGGCGGACGAGCGGTTCGGGCTGCCGCAAGGCGCATGCGAAGTACCCCTCATCCTCCAGGACCGGACCTTCAACCCGGACGGTTCGCTCGCCTACACCATGACCCTCCAGCAGGGCGAGGACACCCCGGTCGTCAACGGGAAGGCGTATCCCTACCTGGCCGTGGAGCCGCGACGCTACCGGCTGCGCATTCTCAACGCGTCGAACGAGCGTTTCTGGCGGCTGAACTTCACCGTCCCCGTGGACGTGCTGCCCCAGCCCACACTGCCGTTCTGGCTGATCGGCACCGACGGCGGCTTCCGCGCGCCACTGCGGATGCTGAACTTCCTGATCGGGCCGGCCGAGCGGTACGACCTGATCGTCGACTTCGGCAAGGTGCCCATGGGTACGGACGTCACGTTGACGAACTACAACGCGCCGGTCCACTTCCCGGGCGGCGACGGACCGGAAATCTCGGGAATCATGCGGTTCAAGGTGAACAAGCCCTTGTCGGGGGGCGGGGACAGGACGACCCCGCCCAAGGAACTCGAACTACCGGCGGTCGAACCCATCAGGCCGAAACCGCACACGCGCCGGCGGGAATGGGTGCTGTACCAGCACCAGCTCTTCGGCACCATGACGTTCAACGCGGTTCCCTTCATGGAACCGTCGCAGGACTTCGTCAAGGCGGGCTCGACCGAGATCTGGGAGTACATCAATCCCCACCACGACGCCCACCCGATGCACGTCCACCTCGTCAACTTCCAGGTGCTGAACAGGCAGCCGATCGACGCGGCCGGATACCAGGAGCAGTACGAGAAGTGGATTGACGGCGGCCGCAAGCCCGAGGACAGGCCGGCGCTGGCGAACTACCTCACCGGACCGCCGATTCCGCCGGACCCGGACGAGGCACAGTCCAACAAGGACACGGTCAAGTCCTATCCGGAGACGGTGACCAGGATCATCATCCGGGAGTTCGACCCACCGACGGACACGATCGCGTCGATTCCGGGAAGCGGCACCGAATTCCCCGCGGAGTACGTCCACCACTGCCACATCCTCGAACACGAGGACGACGACCTGATGCGCCCCTGGACGATCGTCCGGGACTGACCCGATGGATGGGGCGGCGCCCGCCGCCGGCGCGATCTGCGCCGGCCGGGCGCCTATCAGCCCCTGCCCTTGGGGCAGTGCCGCTCCATGAAGGCCAAAAACGCCTGGGCCCTCGCCGCCATCCCGCGCGCCGTCTGTACTTGACTTGATGTCAGTTCCAAGGCGGCGCAGATGCGTTCGGCGTTCCATCCCATGCGGAACAGGCTGTACACCACGGCGGGACGCAGGGCCTGAACCACTTCCGGCTCCTCCCCCGACACCACGGCCCGGGCCAGTTCCGTCCCCTGTTCCATGCGCGCCAGCTGCACCCTCATCCGGCGGCGCTCAAGCGGCGTGGTGCCGCCCCAGATGCCGTCGCTCTCGTCCGAACGGACGGCTATCGCCAGGCACTCCTCACGGACGGGGCAGCCGGCGCACAACTCCTTGGCCGCCGTTATCTGTGGTTCGCTCAACGGCACGCCGTACGCCGGGAAGAACAGGGCCGGATCGGCGTTCCGGCAGGCCGGTGCGGACAGCCCGGGCAAGACCGGCGGGGCGCTCGCCTCGATCGCGCTCCGACCGCGCTGGACGACAACCGGACGTATCACAGTGAATCCCCTATCGGTTCGATCGCGCGAGGGAAGCTCCCTACAGAGGAAACGTCGGATATCCGGCAGGAGTTCAGAGCACTCGCGTTCGTGGCCGACGGCGCCGGCTCCGCTACTGAGCGTCGATGGTGACTCGGGTCCGGCGGGGCCGGAAATTGACATCCGCCGGGCGCGCGAATTACCTTCACCATTACTTAAGCATCTCAATCATCTACATCCTTAAGCATCCTTTTCCGCCCGGGCAGCAGCATCAGACGAAGGACCCCCACATGAACCCCGCCCAGCACGGAGCGGCCGTCGCCGCCGAGGCCGCCGCATTCGTCGCCACGGTCAAGGCGGCGGACCTCTCCACCCCGGTGCCGACCTGCCCCGGCTGGACCCTCGCGGACCTCACCCAGCACGTCGGCAGCGTGCACCGCTGGTTCACCGAGCTGCTCCGGCGGCGCGTCCAGCAGCCACCGACCAGCCGCGAGGTGGACCTGCGCCTGCCGCAGGACCGCGACGGCCTCCCCGACTGGCTGGCCGCGAGCGCCGCGGAGTCCGCCGAGATGTTCGCCGCCACGGACCTCGACGCGCCGATGTGGGCCTGGGGAGTCGACCAGCACGCCCGGTTCTGGGTCCGGCGCATGCTGTTCGAGACCCTCGTCCACCGGGCCGACGCGGAACTCGCGCTCGGGACCGCACCGCACGTCGACCGCGCACTGGCGGTCGACGGCATCGACGAGTTCCTCACCAACCTGCCGTTCGCGTCCCCCTTCGCACCGCTGACCGCCCAGCTCCGCGCCCCTGACCGGACCGTTCGCTTCACCTGCACGGACGGCGACGGCGACTGGCTGGTCGGCCTCTGCCCGGACGGCTTCGCGCTCGTCGACGACCAGGCCGTGGCCCGTACGGCGGACGCCACCGTACGGGGAGCGGCCGCGGACCTGCTCCTGCTCCTCTACGGCCGCCTGGACCGCCAGAGCGACGCCTTCCGCCTGCTCGGAGACCAGGAGCTGCTCACCCACTGGTTCACCCACTCGGCCTTCTAGCAGCCGTCGGTGCGATGACCACGGCCGGTGAACTCGACGACCAGGGAGGGCCGTTACATTGGGCGTGGTCGGCCGCGGACCCGGCACGGCGGTCGCGAATCACCTGGAGGCACGGTGGGTACGGCTCTGATCGCGCTGGCCGCCGCCAGCGTCGGGGTGATCGGCACGCTCTTCGCCCCCGTCCTGTCCCAGCGTCTGACGGCCCGTGCCCAGGCCGAGCAGTTCGAGCGCCAGCAGCGGACGGACGACGCCCAGCGGCTCCACCAGCAGCGGCTCGCCGAGGAGGACCGGCGGCGCGACTGCTACGTGGCGGCCAACGCCGCGTACCGCCGCTGCCGGATCGAGCTGATGAACTACCTGTGGCTGGTCCACAAGGGAGAGGTCACACCGGAAGGGCGGCAGACGATGGAGGCCGCCCGGCACGCGCACCACGCCGCCGTCGCCGAGGCGCAGATGATCGCCTCCACCACGGTGATGGACGAACTGGATGCCATGACCACGGCCCTGTCCGTGCTGTACGGCATGACGATGCGCCTGGAGGAGGGCCACCCGGTCCCGGGAGGCTCGTTCCAGGAGATACACGACGCGCTCCAGGAACTCTGGAACCGCGGGCAGGAGCTCCGCGCCGTGATGCGCACGGACCTCGGCGTCAACGACGGCCCGATCGCCCGGCCCACGGCTCATCCCTGAGCGCGGACTGGGCCGGGGTCTCACCGATGTGGCAGCGGGTGAGCAGCGCGTGGCCGACGGGCTTGCCGTCCCCGTCGGCGGCGACGATGGACAGGCCGTCGATCCAGGAGGGGTCGGTGCGCAAGGCGTCGACGAGGTCGGCCTCGAGCGGAGTGTCGAACGCGGCGAGGTTGACGGCACGGACGGCGGGGATGTCCGCGCGGGTCTCGGCGCGGGTGGTCCAGTTGCTGTGGGTACGCATGAGGGATGGAGATCCGTTTCATGGTCGGTTCGTACGGGGATGTCCTCGCGAGCTCACGCTCTCGGCGAGGCAGGACCGGCTGACTGGGTCAGACCGTCGCCCGGGACGTGAGGGCGGTCCGGGCGCTGCGCTGTGCAGTGGCCTTGTGCGCGGTCATCCGCCCCACCTCCACCTCGCCGTCCACGACCGTCGTCATCCGCTGACGGTCGTGCCGAAGCGCCAGGCCCCTGCTCCTTCGCGCTCCCCTCCATATGGCGTAACGGTCGTTGAGCAGCACTGATCATGATCAATAGCCTGCCTCCCGACGCGTGACATCGCGTCTGTCGGAGGGAAGGCGAACGATCCCAGTGAAGCTCCCGATGTTGAAGCGCGCGGCCTGGCCCGCCGTGGCGACCGCCCTGATGACGATGCTCGGCACCACCTCGGCCGGTGCGGCCGACACCTGGCAGAAGGTGGGAGACGACGCCCGCGGCGGTGTCAGCGGCATCGCGTTCGAAGGCCGTACCGCGGACGGAGCCGGGGTGCACGTCCTGGTCGTGCACGACAACAAGCGGACCGGGCAGCAGCGCCTGTCCCGGATCACGCACGGGGAGGGCTCCGACAGCGTCTCGCCCATCACCTGGGACGGGCCGGAGCCTTCCGACCTGGAGGCGATCGAAGCCATCCCCCAGATGCCCGGCGAGTACCTGGCGCTGGCCAGTCGTGGCATCGTCTACCGCCTGAAGGTCGTCGGCAGCACGGCGACGGTCGTGGACTACGCGCCGCTGCCGGCGATGGGGGAGGGCGACGACTTCGAGAGCTTCGCACTCGTGGCCCAGAACGGGAACCTCGCCGCCCTGTGGGCGGATCGCGGAGCGGGTGCGGATCGTCCGGCCACGCTGTACGCGGCGCCGCTCTCGTTCGCGTCCTGGGGGCAGCCGCAGTTCGGCGGCGTGACCCGTCGCGCCTACCGGGCGACGTATCCGAACGACGCCGTCACGCGGCACGTCTCCGACATCTCGGTGACCGACTCCGGCCGGATCATCGTGAGTTCGGCGGCGGACGCGGGCGACGACGGCCCGTTCGACTCGGCGGTGAGCGAGGCCGGCCGCGTGACCGTGTCGGCGACCGGCCGGGTACGGGTCACGCTCGCGGTGTCCCCCGCGGTGCTCGGGACGTTCCCGCAGTACAAGATCGAGGGCGTGGAGTGCCTGGCGGGATCCGGCGACGCCCTCCTCGGCACCGACGACGAGAACCTCGGCGGGTACGTACGGACCATGCCGTTCTGCGGCGCCTGACCACCGGTCGGCGCCCCGGGTGAGGGGACGCGTCCGCTTCGCCCCGGAGTTCCGGCCCGGGCGAAGCGGAAGCCCGTGCCACGGGCACGGCCGCCGCGCGACCGGCCCGGCGCGGGCCTACGCTGGTGATTGTTGTCCGGGCCCCTGGACGACGGGAGAGCGCGCCGTGAAGCCAAACCACATCCGGCTGCACCGGGCCTGCGTGGCTGCCGCCGCCGCGGGCCTGCTCATCGGACCGGCCGCCGCGGGCTCCGCCGCGCACGGGGCGGCGACCGCCCCGGCGGTGTCCGCCCCCACCCCGTCCCCCACCACGCCCGCCCCCGACGCGGACTTCCCGCGGCTCACGCCCGCCGTCGCGGCGCGACTGGACGCGGCGGTGCGTCAGGTCATGCGCGAGACGCAGGTGCCGGGCGTGACGGTGGGGCTGTGGGCCCCCGGCAAGGGGAGCTACGTGAGGACGTTCGGCGTGGCCGACGAGGCGACGCGCGCACCGATGACGACCGACCTCCACGTGCGCATCGGCAGTGAGACCAAGACGTTCACGGTCACCACCCTCCTCCAGCTGGTCGACCAGAAGAGGATCGGCCTCGACGATCCCATCGGCACGTACGTCAAGGGCGTTCCGAACGGGGACCGCATCACCCTGCGCCAGCTGGCCGGGATGCGCAGCGGGCTCTTCAACTACAGCCTGGACGGGGACTTCATCAAGAAGCTCCAGGCCGATCCGCAGCAGAGCTTCACTCCCCAGCGGTTGCTCGACTACGCCTTCGAGCATCCCGTGCAGTTCCCGCCGGGCGCCCGGTTCGACTACTCCAACACCAACCTGATCCTGCTCGGCCTGGTGGTGGAGAAGGTCACCGGCCGGCCGCTCCACGAGGTCATCACGGAGAAGGTCCTGGCACCGGCCGGGCTCCGCCACACGGTCTTCCCCACGACTGCGGCCCTGCCGGATCCGTACGCGCACGGCTACACCGATCAGACGGCCTCGGGCAAAGTCGAGGACTCGACCCACTGGAACCCCTCCTGGGCCTGGGCCGCCGGAGCGATGATCTCCGACCTGCAGGACCTGCGCAGCTGGGCCCGCACCCTCGCCACCGGCAGGCTGCTGACGCCCGCGACCCAGGCCGAGCGGCTGAAGACCACCCCGATGGACCTTCCGGGTGACGGCTACGGGCTGGGCATCTTCAACGTCCAGGGCTGGATCGGTCACAACGGTTCGATTCCCGGGTACGAGGTCCTGCCGGTCTACCTGCCGCAGGCCCAGGCGACCATGGTCATCCTCCTCAACACCGACGACCGGTACGAGAACCAGGAGCCCAGCACGCTCTTCGGTCAGGCGGTCACCGCCATCGTGACCCCCGACCACGTGTACCCCGGCCACAAAGCGCTCGCTCCCGGAACCGGCTGACCGCGCCCGGCGGACGGCTCGCGCGCGTCCCCCGGGCGCGGCGTGCGTCAGCTCCGGCCGGCGTCGAGGGCGGTGTCCGGGATCCAGGAGCCGTGGATGCCGGCGGTGACACGGCGCGGCAGGTGGACCGCGGCGATGCGGTCGAGGCCCGAGGCATCGAGGACCAGCAGCCGGGAGGCGTTCTGCTTGAGGTCCGAGACCACGGTGAGCAGGTAGCCGTCGTCCTCGCGGGTGCCGCCGGCGGCGGGTACGAAGACGGCTTCGCTGGGCAGCCGGGCGTCGCCGACCTCGTGGACCTGGCGGCTGCCCGTGGTGCGGTCGTACTTCACCACTCCGTACCCTCCGAGACCGTTCTGGTCGGGGAAGGAGACGGCGTACTGGTAGCGGTGCTCCGCGCCCAGGAAGTCCTCGTTGAGGGTGGGGAATTCGACGGGCAGGTCGTCGATGGTCTGCTCGTCGACGCTGCCGGCCGTCAGGTCGATGACCCAACGGCGCGTGTACGAGCGGGTGTTGGGTTCGGCGCCGCGTCCGGGTGCGCCGACCCACCAGTTCCAGGAGAGGCGGAAGCCCTCGCGGTCGACGGTGGGGCCCTCCAGCACGATGCGCCCCCGGTCGTCCTCGTAGGCGTTGGCGGCGTGCAGCATGTTGCCGGGCTCGATGGGGAACCAGCGGATGTGCGCCGCGCCGTCCGCGCCCCGCGGCATGACGCCGATCCGGGCCGGCTGGTCGTCGTTCCAGGCGTAGGGGATGCCGGAGTGCTCGTCCGGATCGAAGGTGACCGTGCCTTCGATGAAGACGACGTGCCGGCGGGTGAGGGCGAAATCGTGCTTGAGGGAGGCGGTGGCCCCGGGGATCTCGGCGCTGTGCGTGATCTCGCCCTTCGCGTCGGCGACGTGGTACGTCAGATGCGGCGGGACGGGCGAGGAGCCGAAGAAGTGCAGCTCTCCGGTGACGGGGTCGGTCTTGGGGTGCGCGGTCATCGCGCTGCGCAGCTTGCCGCCGAAGTCGTAGGAGCCGACGGTGTCCAGGTCCCGGGTGAGTTCGAAGGGGAAGTTGGCCTCGCACAGGGCGAGGAGGCGTCCGGCGTGTTCGATGACGTGGGTGCCGGCGGTGCTGGCGGTCAGGTCGGGTCCGTACTCGGTCATGTAGGGGGCGCCGTCGAGGGCGGGGGTGTGCACCCAGCGGTTGCGGTACCACTCGGCGCGGCCTTCGCGCAGCCGGATGCCGTGCACCATGCCGCTGCCCTTGAACCAGTGGGTGGGGGTGACGCCGGGCTTGGGGTTGTGGCCGTTGCGGAGCAGCCGGCCGGTCAGCTCCGGGGGCAAGGAGCCCTCGACGGTGAGCTCGGTGGCGGTGATCTCGTCGACCGCGGGCTCGTAGTGTCCGGTCAGGTACGGCTTGCGGGTCATGGCGGGAACCTCACTTCTCGGTGTGCGGTGCGATGGGTTGGGGGCAGTGGACTGTGGCCGGCGCGGGTGGACCGGGATGGGCGTCACCCACGCCGCTCGGCCCGGTCCGCGGGCTGCCGCGGCGGACGAGGAGCAGCGCGAGGAGGGCGGTCGCGGCGAGGACCGCGGCCGCGACGCCGAACGCGGTGCGGTAGCCGGCGGTGAGTGCCTCCAGGTGGGGCCGGCGGGTCGCGGCGTCGGCGGTCACGGATCCGGCGAGCGTGGCCAGAACGGCAAGGCCGATCGCTCCGCCGACCTGGCGGGTCGTGTTCACCAGTCCCCCGGCCAGCCCCGCGTCGGCGCGCGGGACACCCTCGACGGAGAGGGCGGTGAGCTGGACGAAGGCGATGCTCAGGCTCAGGCCGATCAGGAGGCTCGGACCGAGCACGTCGGCGGGGTAGCTGCCGTGGGCGCCGATCCGCGAGAGCCACAGCAGTCCGCCGGCCTCGGTGAGCAGGGCCGTCGTCACGGTCGCCGTGGACCCGATCCGGCCGGAGACGCGCGGCGCGAGCGTCGAGCCGAGCATGTTGGCCGCGGCGAGCGGAAGTTGGCCGAGGCCGGTGATCAGCGGGCTGGATCCGAGTACCTGCTGCTGGTAGAGCGGCAGGAAGAAGAACAGGGCGATCCACACCGATCCGAGCAGCGCCATGAGTACGTTTCCGGACACGACCCGGGCGCCCGCCGTGAACAGCCGCGGTGGCAGCAGCGGATTCGGGTGCCGCCGTTCGATCAGGACGAACACCGCCAGGAGCACGGCGGCGAGGGCGAAGGCCCCGAGCACCTGGGCGTCCGTCCATCCGGAGCGGCGGGCGGAGGTCAGGCCCCATACGAGGGCGGTCAGCGCGAGCGTCACGGCCGCGGTGCCCGGCAGGTCGAACCGCCCGCCGTCGGCAGCGGGTGCCGAAGGTACGGCGGCTGCCACCGCGGCCAGTACGACGGCAGCCCCGACGGCGACGGTGTGGAAGATCCAGGACCAGCCCCAGGCCTGCGTGAGGACGCCGCCCAGGAGGACCCCGGCCGCGCCGCCGGCTCCGGAGACCGCGCCCCACACCCCCAGTGCCCTGCCGCGCCCGGGGCCGGGCGGAAACAGGTCCATCGTCAGCGCGAGCGCGGCCGGGGCGACGGCGGCAGCGCCGAGGCCCTGCACGGCGCGAGCGGCGATGAGAGCGGAAGAGGTGCTCGCGAGGCCCGCCGCCGCGGACGCGGCCGCGAAGAGCCCGAGGCCGGCGAGCAGGACGCGACGACGGCCCAGGAGGTCCGCCGCGCGGCCGCCCGCCAACAGCAGCGCGCCGAAGGCGAGACCGTAGGCGTTGACCACCCAGGTGGTACCGCTGTCCGACAGGCCGACGCCGGACCGGATCTGGGGCAGGGCCACGTTCACGATCGACGTGGCGAGCATGACGGTGAACTGGGCCGCTGCCAGTGCCGCGAGTGAGGCCCAAGGGAGGGTGGTGGTTCCGGGACGCTGCTGCTTCTGCTCCTGCACGAAAGTCTCCATCTACACATCTATGTGTGGTCGACCACTCACACTTGGACCCAAAGAAAAGGCGGGACCGCCGGCGCCCGGCGCCGGGCTCAGTAGTGCCTGATGCCCGCCGACAGGGTCCGGCTCCAGGGGGCGTCCACCTCGTCCGCCCCCGTCGACGCGATCAGATGACACAGCATGCCGCGGGCGAAGAACTCCTGGACCTGCTGCTCGCTGCCGCCCGAGGCGCCGCGCACGTACTCCACCAGCCGGGCATAGCCCTGGCGCACCACCTCGCGCACGGCCGGCTCGGAGGCCGCGGCCGCCTGCGCCTGGAGCTGAATCAGCATCAGGTCGTTGTCGCCGATCAGCTTGGCGTACGAGCCCCCCATGGCCGCCAGCACCACGTCGGCACCGCTCCCCCGGGCCTCGGCCGCCGCACGCTCCAGACTGGCCCGCACCTGCACGAAGCAGTGCTCCACGACGGCGACGAACAGGGACTCCTTGCTCGGGAAGAGCCGGTAGACGTACGCCTGCGAGATGCCGGCCGCCTTGGCCACCTCGGTCGTGGTGGTGCCGAAGTAGCCGCGTGCGGCGAAGGCACCGATCGCGGTGCGCAGCACCGTCGCTCGGCGCTCCTCGGCGGTGGACAGCTGGCGGGGGCGCTCTGACTTCATGTGAGTACTTAACCACTCACACTTTTCCGGAGTCAAGTACCCAGGGCCGGCTCCGCCGATGCCGTGCCGACTGCGGGCGGCGCGGGCAACTCCCCCGCGAGCGCGCGTCCTTGGCCCGTTTCCTATCATCTGTTCGGTCCCGGCTGCCGACGGTGACGGCGCGTCGCCGAAGGCAGTGGGAGGGAACACGAGGAAAGGCAACAGGACTTGGGATTCACCGCTAAGTATCGAATACCTCTGGTCGCGGCGGGTGCCGTGGTGGCCGCCGCGGGCGGCCTGCTGGCCCCCGCAGCCTTCGGCACCGAGGACACCGGCACCACGGCCTCCGCCGGCGCCGATCCGTCCGCCACGCCCGAGGAAGCGGAGCTGCCGCAGGGGGAGGCGCCCGACGCGGCGGACGGCGACGCCGCCGTCTCCGCCGGCGACCACACCCCCTTCAGCAACGGCGTCATGAGCATCGGCGGCAGCCGCGCGGCCGCGGCCTCCCGGGCAGGCGCGGTCGCCGCGGCCGCTCCCCCGCAGGGCGAGGGATGGAAGCTGTCGGGGGCCACCAAGTGGCTGGCCACCGGCTACACGATCAAGTTCTACGACCAGAAGTCAGCCGACTGGCTGTCCCCGTACGCCAAGGCGACGGCGGCCGACCTCGCGCGCATCACGAACCTCCCCGTCACCGTCGACACCCACCCCGTGGGCTGGGACTACACCCGCCCGAGGGGTGAGGTGGTCATCGGCGTGGCGCACCGGCCCTGCGTACCGCCGGCGGGCGAGGGCAGCATGGGCAGCACCGGGTGGAAGGTGGTCCGCGACGGTTCCGGATCCGCGAACCTGAGCTGCGGGTTCACCTCCTCCTCCCTCGCGGACACGGTGACCAGCGGCCACGCCTACATCGACGACGAGTTCTTCACCACAGCCGGCAAGCCCACCGCCGCCATGGGCGAGGCCATCATGCGCAACCACATCAGCCACGAGATCGGGCACACGCTGGGCCTGACCCATGCGAACCGCAGCATGACCAAGGGCGACTGCGTCAAGGGCACGGACTCGGGCGAGTTCCCCGTCATGTGCACGCCGACGTACGCGTACAAGGACAAGCGGGCGGGCACGTACGTCCAGCAGTTCGACGTGCAGGGGCTCCGCCTCCTCGCGGCCGGCGCCGGTGCGGCGCTCTCCCCGCAGGGCAAGGTGTCCGGCCTCGGCGGCAAGTGCCTCGACGTCAAGGGGGGCAAGGCGGAGAACGGCACCCAGATCCAGCTGTACACGTGCAACGGCAGCGTGGCGCAGTCCTGGATCCTGGGGAAGGACGGTACGTTCCGCGCGCTCGGAAAGTGCCTCGACAACTCCCGGAACCTGAGCACCAACGGCAACAAGATCTCGCTCTACGACTGCAACGGCACCGCCGCCCAGCGGTGGTCGGTCAACGCCAAGGGCCAGATCGTGCACACCGCCTCGGGCAAGGTCCTCGACGTCACCGGCGGCGCGACCGCCAACGGCACCGTGGTCCAGCTCTACACGGCCAACACCAACAAGCGGCAGGTCTGGGTGACCCCCAAGTAGCCCGTCCGCGGGGATGAGCCGGCGGGGACGCGCGCGTCGAACGACGTACGCGTCCCCGCCACGCCCCAAACGGGCCGGCTCAGCTCCACGGATCGGTGAACGACCGTCCCGGCACCGGCTTGGCGATGAGCGCGATCGGGACGAAGAAGTTGACCTGCCCTATCGCGATCGTCAAGGTCGCGAGCGCCTTCGCGTCGTAGTGCTCGGACACCTCGGCGTACAGCTCGTCGGAGACCCGTTCCCCACCGGCGGAGGGCTGGAGTACGGCCTCCACCAGCGCCAGCGCGGCCCGCTCGGCGCCGCTGAAGTACGGGGCGTCCTGCCAGGACGCCACCGCGGTGATCCGCTCCTCGGGCTCCCCGGCCTTGCGCAGCATGCCCGCGTGCAGGACGGTCAAGTAGGTGTTGCCGACGATCTGGCCGGCCCGCAGCTGCAGCAGGCTGATCGTCGTGCGCGGTACCGAGCGGTTGCCGGTGGCCTTGAACAGCGCCGCCGACACCTCCGCCAGCTCGGGGACGAGCTCCATGGGGTCCTGCGCCATCCGCGGTCCCACCGCTGCGTCCGCCGTGATCGTACGGGTCTGCATCGCCATCTCCCTCAGGTCTTCCGTGTTGCTGTCGTTGACCTGACGGATCCCGGCGCGGAAGTGTGACGGGCGCGCGGCGGAATTCCGCAGCAGAATTCCGCGGCGAACGCTTACGAGCGACCGCTTCGGGAGGGGGGAGAGGTTGCGGAAGGGGGAGTACCCACCCCTTGCCACTCTTAACTTATAGCGCACAGGGGGGCTTGCGGCAAGGCCCCCGTGGTACCGCAGAATCGCTCCTCGTAGCCAGAAGCAGCGGAAATAGGAGATGCACGGGGTGCCTGTGTTGACAACGAAGACCACCAGCGCGTTCGACCTCCCCGACCACCTCTCCCCCAAGGCCGACCCGGCCCTGATCGCCCGCGACGAGCAGCACTTCGCGGCCCTCGCCCACAGCCTCGAACAGGCCGTCAGCGAGCTGTCCGGCCGCCTCGACGAGCTGCGCAAGGCGCCCGGCGGCCTGGGCCGGGAGGCGATGGAACGGGACAGCGAGATCCACCGGCTGACCTCCCGGCTGCGCGCCCTGCGCCGCTTCGGACTGGACCTGTGCCTCGGCCGCATCGTCGGCGCGGACGACCCGGAGCCCGTCTACATCGGGCGGCTCGGCCTCACCGACGGCGCCGGGCGCCGGCTCCTGATCGACTGGCGCTCCCCCGCCGCCGAGCCGTTCTTCGCCGCGACCCACGCCAGCCCGATGGGCCTGGCGAGCCGCCGCAGGTACCGCTGGACCCGCGGCCGGATCGGCGACTACTGGGACGAGGTGTTCACGGCCGACGGATTCGAAGGGCACGCCGCGCTCGACGACCAGTCCGCCTTCATCGCCAGCCTGGGCAGCACCCGGTCGCCCCGGATGCGCGACGTCCTCGGCACCATCCAGGCCGACCAGGACGCCATCGTCCGCGCGGGCTCCCGCGGCGCCCTCGTCGTCGACGGCGGTCCGGGAACGGGCAAGACCGTCGTCGCCCTGCACCGCACGGCCCACCTCCTCTACTCCGACCCCCGCCTCGGGCACCGCCGGGGCGGCGTGCTGTTCGTCGGTCCGCACCAGCCGTACCTGAACTACGTCGCCGACGTCCTGCCCAGCCTCGGCGAGGAGGGCGTGCAGACCTGCACCGTGCGCGACCTCCTCCCCGAGGGAGCCGCGGCCCCGCTCGAGACCGACCCCGACGTGGCGCTCCTGAAGTCGACCGCGGACATGGTGAAGGCGATCGAGAAGGCCGTCAGGATCTACGAGGAGCCGCCCACCGGGGGCATGACGGTGTCCACCCCCTGGGCCGACCTGTGGCTGAGCGCCGCCGACTGGACCGAGGCGTTCGAAGAGGCGGCCGGCGTCCCGCACAACGAGGCGCGCGAGCAGATCTGGGACGGGCTGCTCACGATCCTGCTGGACAAGCTCGGCGCCGATGACGACGAGGTGTCGCCCGACCAGCTCCGGAGGGCTCTGCTGCACGACGAGGAGCTGGTCACGACCCTCCACCGCGCGTGGCCGCTGCTCGATGCGGCCGACCTCGTCGGAGACCTGTGGTCGGTACCCGCCTACCTGCGGCTCTGCGCCCCCTGGCTCGACCGGGAGGACGTACGGAAGCTGCAGCGCGCGGACGCACAGGCCTGGACCGTGTCCGACCTGCCGCTCCTCGACGCGGCGCGGCAGCGGCTCGGCGACCCGGAGGCGGCGCGGCGCAAGCACCGGCACGACGCGGCCGTCGCCGCCGAACGCGAGCGCATGGCCGGCGTCATCGACGACATCCTCGCGGCCGCCGACTTCAACTCGGCCGGTGACGACAGCGAGGGAGCGGTGAGGATGCTGCGCGGCCGGGACCTCCAGGACAGCCTGGTCGACGCGGGAGCCCTGCCGAGCACCGACCCGGACCGGCTCGCCGGCCCGTTCGCGCACATCGTCGTGGACGAGGCCCAGGAACTGACCGACGCGGAGTGGCAGATGCTGCTGCTGCGCTGCCCGTCCCGGAGCTTCACGATCGTCGGGGACCGGGCGCAGGCCAGGCACGGGTTCACGGAGTCGTGGCGGGAGCGGCTGGAGCGGGTCGGGCTCGACCGGATCGAGGTGGCCTCCCTGAGCATCAACTACCGCACGCCCGAAGAGGTCATGGCGGAGGCGGAGCCGGTCATCCGGGCCGTGCTGCCCGACGCGAACGTGCCGACGTCCATCCGCGGCGGCGGTGTTCCCGTCGTGCACGGATCCGTCGCGGACCTGGACTCGGTCCTCGATACGTGGCTCGCCGCGCACGCCGACGGGATCGCCTGCGTCATCGGCGATCCCTCCTTCCGGGCGACGTCCCGCGTCCGGTCGCTCACCCCGGGGCTGTCGAAGGGCCTGGAGTTCGACCTGGTCGTCCTCATCGACCCGGAGGCGTTCGGCGAGGGCGTCGAAGGAGCGGTCGACCGCTACGTCGCGATGACCCGGGCGACCCAGCGGCTCGTCGTCCTCACGAGCTCCTGAGGCCCGCGGGCGATCCCTGCCGTACGACGCGGGGCGGGGCCGCCGGCTCCTGCGGCCCGGTCCGGGTCGCGCGGACGAACGGCAGGTCCCGGTCGGCCACGCGGGTCAGCGGACCCGCGGCGCGCAGTACGACGTCGAGGACGGCGTCGGGCTCGGCCGCGTAACAGTGCGCGAACCACGGCATGTTGGCCTCGACGATCGCCCAGCCGCCCTCGCTGAGCCGGCCGACGTCGACGCACACGGCGCTGGGCAGCCCGTCGGCCGTGGCGTCGAGCACCTCGCGGGCGAAGGCCCGGGCGGGCGCGTCCAGCGGTGCGGGGTCGGGGCGCCCGTACACGGCGTAGCGGCTGCCGGCGGCGACGTCGCCGTCGAGCACGAACAGCCTGTACTCGGCCGCGAACTCCACGACGCCGCTGACGAGTACCGGTGTGGGCGCGTCGAGGGCGGCCGGCAGCGCGCTTCCGTCCGCGTACACCGCGGCCGGGAGCAGGTCGATCTTGGCGGAGGGCGGTTTGACGAAAGCGGGTTCCCGCAGGGACCGGGCCTCGGCAAGCGTCGTGAGGCGCACGGAACGGCGGAGGAGGGGGTGCGGCACCGTCGCCAGCCAGTCGTCCGCGGGTTCGAGGAGCCCGAGGCCGAGCCGGCCGGAGAGGACGTCGGCGGCGAGCGGGCCTCCGTACCAGTACGTCTCGCGGCCCTCGGCCCGCTTGACGTGGGCGACGACGTCATGGCCGCGCCACGCCGCCGCCTGCGCGAGGAGTTCCGCCGTGGTGGTGCGGGGCGGGTTCACGAGCAGGGTGGGCGTGGCGCGGTCGTCCATGGCGAGGAGCGTACAAGGCGACCGTGGGGGCCCGCTCGACCGATGGGTCCGGGGTCAGGCCGCGCGCCGGGCGGCCGGGCGCTCCTTCTGTCCGTTCACCACGCCCCGTTCCAGAACGGCCGTCCGCTCGACCACCGTTCCGGGCTTGGTCTCGCCCTCCTGCCTGATCTGTACGCCACGGCTGCCGAGGTAGGCGTACGTCGAGCGGTCGAAGACCAACTCGGTGCGCGCGCCGCGCTGCTCGTCGACGCGGGCGAGCGCGATCCCGTCGCGCCCGGCGGCGTCCTGGGAGTGCCGGACGACGATGACGCCGGGGATCCTGGCCGCCGCCTGGTAGAGCGCCGCGGCGATGCGCGACGGTACGACCTGCTCGCCGATGATCGAGCCGATCTCCTCGAAGGCCTCCTGGTCCCGGTCGCGTCCGCTGCCGCCCGCCGCGCGGATGGCCGTCAGCAGGGCGTCCGGGTCCGCGGGCTGTGCCTTGAGCCACTCGTACGAGAAGTTGACGGCCTCTCCGGGGATGTCCTGGCCGTTCACGGGCTTGGACAGGGGGCCGTCCTCGTCCAGGGTGATGCCGCCCTTGGGCTGCTGCCCGGGCTCGTCGAGCCAGCCCTTCGTCCCGTCGGGCGACTTCCACACCTCGCGGGTGTGCAGCGGCTGCACCCAGGTCTTGGACCGGTCGGTGTCCACGTCGACGGAGGTCGACTGGTACGAGACCTGGCTCTTGACGTAGACGTACTGGCCGGGGCCCGGGTCCGGCAGGCCGCTCTTGGTGGCGGCCGCGGCGATCTGCTCGACGGTGGAGGCGAGTTGCTCGGCGCTGCCCGTCTCCACGGACACGACGGGCGCCTCGACCGCGGGGGTACGGGCGGGCTCACCGGTACCGGCCGGGCCCTGCGCGGAGTTGAGCGCGATCACGCCCGCGAGCGCGGCGGCGGTGACCGGGATGCCGATCAGCAGGGGCCGTCGTACGGGCCGGCGGGCCGGGGCCCGGTCCCCGGCCGGAGACGGGGCGGCGGCGGTCTGCTGGATCTCGTTCATCAGGTGCTCCTCAAGCAGGATCTGACGGTCGAGCGGCAGGTCCGGGCTTCCCGGGGGCGGCAGCAGCCGTCCCAGTTCCGCGTGGTCCAGCGGTTCGTCTCGCCGCCACTTCTTGCGGATCATCGGGCTTCCTCCTCGTAGGACTGCGACTCTTGTGACCGGGCCGCGGGAGTGCGGCCGCCCTGTACTTGTCCGGAGCGGGAAAGCGGTTCCCCGGATCTTGCCAACTCCTTCTCGGAGAGCCCCCGCAGCCGGGCACGGGCGCGGGACAGGCGGGAACGGACGGTGCCGACCGGGACGCCGAGCGCGGCGGCGGCCTCCGCGTAGCCCAGCCCGGACCAGACGCACAGGGTGAAGACCTCCCGCTCGCTGCGCCGCAGTGCGCGCAGCGCGCGCCGGGCCGCGGCGAGCTGATCGGCGTCGGCGAGGCGGGCCACGAGCTCGTCGGCGAAGTCGGGCACCGTGTCCTTGACCGGAAGCCGGCCGAGTGCGCGCTGGTGCCGCCGGGCGGCGCGCGTGGTGTTGCGCAGTACGTTCACGGCGATGCCCATCAGCCAGGGGCGCGGGCTGTCGCCCTCGTCCCGCAGCTTCTCGCGCAGGCGCCAGGCCTCCAGGTACGTCAGCGAGACGACGTCCTCGGCGAGCGTGCGGTCCCCGGTCGCCCGTACGGCGTGCCGGTGCACCAGCTGGGCGTGGTCGCGGAAGAGCTCCCGGAAGGCCTCCGGGTCCCCGGCTCGTATCCGGGCGTGCATTGAGTAGTCCACGTGGGGTTCTTGTCTGCCGGACCCGGGGGGTTCCCGTGTCCTGGGTCACACGATGGCTGCGAGTTCCTCGCGAGGGGCCGGCGGATACCGTATCCGCGGATCCGCAGCCTCCTCACCGCATGTTCACCGTTGCCGCATGCCAGGGCGGCACGGAACGTGACACGGTGGATACGTCGTGCAGTCGGTCAGGGCAACTCGGAGGGGATCTCATGCACCTCGTACGCCGGAAGACGGTTCGGTCGGCGACACCCGCGCGGCGGCGGTTGGCGACGGTGGCGGCGGCGCTCACGGCGGCCTCCGCCATGGCGCTGGTGACCGCGGCGCCGGCGAGCGCCGAGGTCAAAGCCACCTGCGGGACGTACATCTGCGTGGCCACCGCTTATCAGGGTCGTGACTACGTCCAGGACATCACGGTCACGACCAGGGACGGACTGCCGGGGACGCTGCGGGCCTTCGTCGGCGACTACCACAGCAGCAGGGCGGGCGTGTCGCAGGCCCGGTTCGTGGTCAACCGCGAGTTCAGGGCGTACCCGCGGCTGGCCATCTGCGGTGGGCTGGACCGCAGTGGCAGGGTGATCGAGAACCACTGCGTACTGATCCCCTGACGTCTCCCGGTGACGGCGGCGGTGGCGGTTGCGGTGGCGGCGCTGTGCCGTGTGGTGCCGCCCCGCCCGTCCGCCGTGCTGGGAAGATGGCGGCATGGAACGTGTGACGGGAATCGGCGGGTACTTCATGCGGGCGGCCGATCCGGCGGCCCTGAACGCCTGGTATCGCGAGTGCCTGGGCCTGGATGCCGATGAGCACGGCCTGTGGCAGCAGGGAGCCGGGCCGACGGTGTTCGCGACGTTCGAGTCCGGGACCGACTACTTCGGGTCCGGCGCCCAGCAGACCATGCTGAACTTCCGGGTCCGCGATCTGGACGCGATGCTCGCGCAATTGCGCTCCAAGGGCGCGGACGTGGCCGGGGAGACCCAGGACATGGAGGGTGTCGGCCGGTTCGGCTGGGTCACCGATCCCGAGGGCAACCGGGTCGAGTTGTGGGAGCCCGCCCAGGGTCCCGCCCAGGGTCCCGCCCAGGGTCCCGCCTAGGGGCCTTTCCAGGGAGCCGCCCCGGGGGCGGCGCGGGCCCGGGTGCCCGGCGGGTCGGGCGGGCGCATGCTGGTGGGAGGGGGTGCCAGGGGGCTGTGGACGGGACGGGTTCATGGGCGTGCGCAACGTGGGAACCGGCTCGCCCCGCCGGCGGCTGTTCTCGGGCCGGGACCGGGCGGTCATCGCCGCCGCCTCGCTGTCGATGCTCCTCGTCCAGATGGACTGGTTCGCCCTCAACCTGATGCTGCCCGTGATCGCCCGGGACTTCTCCACACCGACCACCAACCTGCAGTGGCTGGTCAGCGGCTACATGCTGACGCTGGGCGCGCTGATGATCACGGGCGGCAGGGCGGCCGACGTCCACGGGCGCCGCACCGTCATCGTCTGGGGCCTGGTCGGCTTCGCCGTGGTGTCCGTCGTGTGCGCCGCCGCGCAGAACGAGGTCTGGCTGGTCGTGGGCAGGGTGGTCCAGGGGGCCACGGCCGCAATGGTCTTCCCCGTGGCCGTGGCGGTCGTCACCGCCTACTTCCGTGACGACCGGCAGGGCCGCGCGGTGGGTACGGTGCTGGCCTTCAGCGCGATCGGGACCGCGCTCGGTCCTTTCGTGGGCGGCGCGTTCGCCGAGCACGTCAGCTGGCGGGCGGTGTTCCTGCTGAACGTGCCCTTCTGCGCCGTCGCGGCCTTCCTGATGCTGCGGTTCGTCACCGACACGCGCGACGAGGAGGCCGGTCACGGCCTGGACCTCCCGGGAGCCGTCACCGTGGCGGGCGGTCTGACCGCCATCATGATCGCGGTCGACCAGGGCGGCCACTGGGGCTGGGCCTCCGCGGCGACGCTGGCCTGTCTCGCCGCCGGAGCGCTCCTGCTGGTCCTGTTCGTGGTGATCGAGCGCCGGACCGCGGAGCCGCTGCTGGACCTGTCCCTGCTGCGCAACGGGCCGTTCGTGACGGTCACGCTGGCCGGCTCCGTTTCCAACATCGTGTACTGCCTGGTGGCGGTCCTCTCCGCGCTCTACCTCCAGCAGGCCCGCGGCCTCTCCCCGCTGGAGGCCGGGCTGGTCTTCCTCGCCCTGTCCGTCGGCGCCGGTGCGGCCAGTTACTGGTCCGGCCACCTCGCCCAGCGCTGGAGGCCGGAAACGCTGATGGCGGGCGGGATGCTGCTGAGCGGCGTGTTCCTCCTGGTGCTGACCTGGACGGAACCGCTCGCGCTGTACACGGCCGTCTTCGCGGTCGTGGGCTTCGGAATCGGCCTCGGCTGGGCGCTGACGAACGTGGCCACCCAGTCGTACGTCCCGTCGAGCCGGCTCGCCGCCGCCTCCGGACTGGTGCTGACGTCGCTGGTGCTGCTGGGCGCCATGGCCGTGGCGGTGGCGGCGACCGTCCTGGAGGTCCTGAGCGGCTCGGAGCAGCGGGCGGCTTCGGACGGACCGGCCATCGAGAGCGTGCTGCGCGTCGCGGCGCTCCTCTCCCTCGCGGGCGCGGCCGGGCTGCTCCCGTTGATCCGTGGACAGCGGGCTCCGGGCCCCGCCCCGACCGTCAACCTGCCTTCACTCTGACGCCCCGCCGAACACCCGTTACAAACCCTGAACCCATTCGGCTCAGGGAGGGACGAGCGCCCCGGGCGGCGGGCGTCCACGCGGGAAGGCTCCGTCTCCAAGCCTCCCATGGCCTGCGTCCCGCGCTCTCGCGGTCCGCGTCAGCACGGCTTTGACCGATGCCCGATACAAGCAAGAGTCACGGGTATGTCTGCATTGGGCAACACGACCCGTGTTGGTGGCGTTTGGTGGTGGTTGGGGGCCAGAGTGTGCCTCCTCGGCAGGACGCCGGGAACTGTTCGGAGCCCACCCGCCTTCACGGCCGGGAAGGGCCGCTGTCTGTTGAAGGGGTCATCTTCATGTCTGCTTCTCTCGCCACCCGCCGGGTCGTCTCCGCGTTCCTGGCCGCAGGCGCCCTGGTCGCCGCCGCCGCCCTGCCGGCCGCCGCCGCCGACAACCACGGGCGCGACCACCGGGGCGCGCAGTCCTCGATCGTCATCGGCGACGTCCAGTACGACAGCCCCGGTCGCAACGACCGCTCCGCCCGTGCCCTGAACGGGGAGTGGGTCGAGGTGAAGAACACCGGCCGCCACGGCGTCAACCTGCGCGGCTTCACCCTCACCGACCGGCAGGGCAACCGCTACCAGTTCAAGGACTTCCGCCTGGACGGCCGCTCCAGCGTCAAGGTCCACACCGGCCAGGGCCGCGACACCCGCCACGACGTCTACCAGGACCGCCACCACCAGGTGTGGGACGAGCGCGACAGCGCCACGCTCCGTGACAACCGCGGCAACGTCCTCGACTCCGACTCCTGGGACGGCCGCCGTCACCACCGCAACGGCTGATCCGTCCCGCCCCTGACGGGGTGGGCGGGCCGGCGGGCACACCGAACCGCGTGTGAACCGCCGGCCCACCGCGAGCGGCGTGTCACGGCCATCCGGCCGCGGCACGCCGCTCAGGTCTGTGCGGAGGCCGACGGGCTCACGCCCGGCTTCGGGGTGTTCTGGCCGCGTTGCGGCAGCAGCGCCTTGCAGGTTTCGAAGGCCTGCGCCGACTGCGGGTCGGAGGTGGGGAAGCCCCGCGTGCCCGGTGCGTTCGGAGTGGCCGACGGCAGCACCACGCCGTGGTCCTTGAGGCAGCTCGTGAACGCCTTCATGGCGCTGCCGTCGCCACCACCGGAGCCGCCGCCGCGCCCGCTGAACTGCGGGCGCAGATCCGCGCATGCCTGGGCCGCCTCGTTGCGCTGCGGGTCGGCCGACGCCCTGCGGCCGGGGCCTCCTGACGCACCGCCCCAGCCACCGGCACCGGGCCCTCGCGTGCCGGTCGGGCGCGGAGCCGTCGTGACACCGTGCCGGGCCAGGCACTGGCGGTACGCGTCCATGGCCTTGGCGTCCGGTGACGGCGCCGCCGAGGCGGAGGTGGCGGCGGGGGCCGCCCTACTCGCGGCGCCCGCGCCGGAGGAGCAGGCCGCGAGCAGCAGCCCGCACGCCGCGAGGGCCACGGCGGAGAGCCCGGCGGTCGGCCGGGGCATGGTCCAGGGCATGTCCGTCGTCTCCTCGGTGCGTCGGGCCGCCGGCGGCACGGGTGCGTCGGCGACCGAGACTGAACCGCACGGAGATGGGGGCGACCCGAGCGTCCGCTGGGAGTTTCCTGACAGTGCGCGGCCCCCGTCACCCCGGGGGTGGGCGGAGCCCGCTCAGTACGCACCGGATCGGGCGCTATGCCCGCTTCAGTGGGGCGTGGCCTTCCCAGGGAACTCCCAGGAAGCTCCCAGACCCTCCAAAGTGCGGGCGGCCAGGATCCCGCCCCATGAAGGTGCTCCCACGGCGGCGCAGGGCCGTCCTGATCAACTCGGTGCTCTCGGTGGCGGTCCTCGCGGGCGCCGGCGGCGCGTACGCGGCGGTGACCAGTGGCGGCGACGGTCCGGCGCGCGGCGGCGCGCGGACCGTCGCCGTCACCAAGGGCACCGTCCTCGCGACCGTGTCCGGCTCGGGGTCGCTGAGCTCGCCGAGCGACGCCGGGGTGAACTTCACCACCGGCGGACGGCTCACCGAGGTCGACGTCAAGCCGGGAGACAAGGTCACCAAGGGACAGCTGCTCGGGAAGGTCGACGCGACCGCCGCGACGGAATCGCTCACCCAGGCTCGGGCCGCGCTGACAGCGGCCGACGCGAACCTCGCCAAGGCCGAGGCCGGGCAGACAAGTTCGGCGTCGGGCAGCGGCGCCCCGTCGACGCGGGGCGCTGCCGCGCCGGCCCCGACGCCGACCGTGGACCCGGCCCAGGTGGCCCAGGCCCGTGCCCAGCTCACCCAGGCGCAGAACGCCGTGGACGCCGCGCAGCGAGCCGTCGACGGGACCGTACTGCACGCGCCGGCCGCCGGGACGGTCGCGTCCGTCTCGGCGAAGGTCGGCGACACGGCCTCCGGTACGAACGGCAGCGGCGCCGCGGGTGGCGGCAACGGCGGTTCCGGCGCCAACTCCGCCTCCTCCAGTGCCGCTTCCCCAACCTCCCTCTCCGGGTTCGTGGTCCTCACCAACCCGTCCGGCATGCAGGTGACGGCGAACTTCTCTGAAGCCGACGCCCTCAAGCTGAAGCCGGGCCAGCCGGCCACGGTCACGCTCAACGCGATCGCGGGCAAGGTCCTCAACGCGCAGGTCCTGTCGGTCAGTTCCCTGCCGACCGGCAGCGGTTCCTCTTCCGGAGGCGGCAACTCGGGCGGCGGGAGCGCCGTGCAGTACGCGGCCACCCTCACCGTCACGAGCCCCACCGACGACCTGCGCAGCGGCCTCAGCGCCGCCATCCAGGTCGTCGTCGGCGAGGCCTCCGGCGCCCTCTCGGTTCCGGCCGCCGCCGTGTCCGGGACCGGTGCCGGCCGTACCGTCACCGTCGTCAAGGAGGACGGCACCACCGTACGGACACCGGTCACCGTCGGCCTCGAAGGAGACAGCACCGACCAGATCCTCAGCGGGCTGACCGAGGGCGAGCAGGTGCAGTTGGCCGCGGTGTCCTCGACCGGCAGCGGGGGCTTCCCGGGCGGCGCCTTCCCCGGTGGCGCCGGAGCGGGCGCCACCCGCAACCGCGGGACCGGCGGGGGGGGGTTCCCCCCCCGCGGGGGGGGGGGGGGGGGCGGGGGGGGCCCCCCGGGGGCCGGGGGGGCGCCCGG